>JAGPES010000151.1 GCA_018057015.1 Pseudomonadales bacterium
CCTGCGGCGGCTGTATTCATGCGGGCGCATGAAGCGCGGCTGCGCGCGCCGCGTGCCCCCACCCCGCGGGGGGCCTTTGCAAAGCGGGTGCGGAAACCTACCATAACCCTCGGTCCGCCCCCCCCCGGGCGAGACCCCATAAGTCGATAACAAGCCAGAGGTTCGAGCATGGGCGCTGCACAGCGGATTCGCGGCTACAACGACCTGATCGGGCTGGTCTACGACGGCGTCGAGGAGCCCCGCCCTTGGCGGTCGCTGATGTCGCGCCTGAGCGAACAGACTTCCTCGCGCGATGCCAACCTGATGTTCGCCTCGCCCGCGACCCCCGGCGCCTACGTGCTGATCACGGACAACGACGATCCGGTCGCCACCGGTCGCACGCACGTCGACGGCGTGATGTCCGTCAACCCGCTGCTGGAACAGCCGCTGCCGCAGGCGATCACGCTCGACGAGCTGATGCCCAACGGGGCCTTCCTGCGCAGCCCGCTCTACCTGCGCTTTCTCAAGCCGCTGAACATCCGCTACCTGCTGTCGCGCGACGTGCTGCGCGACGAGATGCTCTGCGCCACGCTCACGCTGGAGCGCAACGCCGACCAGCCGCCCTTCACCAGCAAGGAAAAGGAGTTGCTGGAGCTGATCACGCCGCATATCCGGCGGGCGATCCGCATGCGCGAGCAGCATACGCAGGGCAGCTACATGCAGAACTTCTTCGAGGAGGCGCTGGCGAAGCTCTCGATCGCCTGCGTGCTGCTCGACGGCTTCGGGCGCGTGTTCTCCATGAACCATTGTGCCCGGCAGCTGCTCGCGAGCTCCGAATACCTCTCGGTGCGTGGCGAGATGCTGCGTTGCTCGGGGGGCGTGGACGGCAAGCCGCTGACCAGGGCCGTCGAGCTCGCGCTCGCGGCGCACCGCAACCGCTGCCGCTCCCAGCGCGGCGTCGGGCTGCAGCTGGAGATCAGCCCGGGCAACGGGATTTTCGACATCGTGGTCAAGCCGCTGATCAGCGACCGCCTGCTCGACTCGCGCGACAAGCCGGCCGCCGTGGTCTACATCAACGAATGCCGCAATCCCGGCATCGAGCTCGACCCGGCGGTGCTGGTCGGGATGTACGGCTTCACCAACTGCGAGAGCCAGCTGGCCGCGCTGCTCGCCCGCGGCACCAACCTCAGTGACGCCGCCGCGCAGCTCGGCGTCAGCATCAATACCGTCAAGACGCACCTGCGCGGCATCTACGTGAAGATGGGCACCAACAAGCAGGGCCAGGTGGTCGCCCAGCTCAACCATTCCAGCGCGCGGCTGCTCTGATCACGGGCTGCGGTACCCTGGCGCGAAACCATGTCGCCGCGCCAGCTCAGTGCGGCGCGGGCATCCTGCGGTAGACCACCAGGAAGATCACCGCCGCGGCGAGGAACGCACCGGCCTGCAGGCGAAAGGCGAGTGCGTAGCTGCCGCTGCCGTCGAACAGCCAGCCCGCCAGCGGGGCCGCCGAAAAGGTGACGGGCAGCATCAGCATGGCGGCGAGACCCAGCGCGCGTGCAAACCCCTCGCGTCCGTAGGCGCCATTGAGCAGCGCGCTGAACGCGATGTGCGTGCCGCCGCCGCACATCCCCGTGCCGACCAGCAACGGGACGAACAGCAGGAAGCGATCCGCCATGAGCAGGCCGCTCCAGCACATGGCCTGGATCAGGCCGATCAGGCCGAGCGCCGCGCGCCCCCCGAGCCTGTCCGCGACCTGACCGAAGACCAGGGCCCCCGCCATGGAGAACGCGCCGTTCACCGACAGCAAAAGGGCCGCCGAGGCCGCCGGGATACCTCGGTCGATGGCGTAGGGTACGAGGTGGCTGACCAGTACCACGCCGCCGCAGGTCAGCAGGCTGGCGCCGATCAATGCGCCCCAGTACCGGTGACTGCCCAGCAGGGAAGCGACACCCGAGCCCGGCTCAGCACCGGGGACCGGGCCGGTGCGCACCGCCACGGCCGCGGCGCCCAGTGCGCGCTGGCCGACGTCCTCGGGGCGGCTCGCGACCAGGCGCAGCAGTGGCAGCGTCACCACGATCAGCGCCGCCATCGCGTCCAGGGCAATGCGCCAGCCGTGGTGCTCGATCGCCCAGGCGACCACGGGCGGCGTCACCGCGACGAACAGGGGCAGGTTGACCAGCCCGATTGCAAGACCCGCGCGCGCCACGAACCAGTTGCTCGCCAGCGTGGTCGCGGGTATCACACCGAGCGCCGCGCAGCCGACGCCACCGATCACGCTGAAGCCGAGCAGGAACGCGGGGAAGCTGTCCGCGCGCGCCGCGATCGCGAAACCGGCAGCCATCAAGACGGCCCCCGTGGCCATCACCCGGCGTATCGGGTAGCGCGCCAGCAGGATGCCCAGCACGGGCCCGGCCAGCCCCATGAGCAGCATCACCACCGCGATGCCGAGCGAGGCCAGCGCGCGCGAGGCCTGGAGTTCCTCGGCCACCGGCTTGATCAGCACGCCGAAGCTGCCGAAGATCAGGCCGATGGCGAGATTCTGCGCCAGGAATCCGAGCGCGACCATGCGCCAGCCGAGGAATCCCGGCGCGGATGCCCGTTTCACCCGATGCGCTCAGCCGGCCAGCAATTGCAGTCCGGGCAGCGTCCCCCGATCCAGGGACTGTTCCATCACGCGTTGATAGCCGGTGCGTGCGATAAGCCAGCGCTGCCCGACCTTGCGGTATTCGTCGTTGTAGTAGGCGAACATCTCCAGTTGCTGCTGCTCGTTCTTGCGCAGGTGAAAGTGGTACATGGCCCAGATGCCGCTGGCCCGGTCCGGCCCGTGGAAGGTGATTTCCGGCATGGTGACGTGCCAGTAGCTGAGCTGGGGGACGCCGGCGGGATCCTGGCGGCGCAGGAATTCCATCAGGCTCGCGCGATCGCAAAAAACGTACTTGCCGTCCGAATACGAGGCATCGATGTCGGGCGCCAGAAGCGTCTCGAGCTCGTCCCAGCGCGATTGCGTCATGCAGCGAATGTAGCGGTGCTTGAGCGTCCTGATGGCCTCGAGGTCCAGCAGCTGCTGCACGGCGTCATTGGTGTTCATCGGCGGTTTCCTCGTTGTTGCGGCGTCGGGATCCAAGGATGGAGCCCCGGCCTGCCGGGCGGTGACGAGCCGCCAGTATTTCCCGCGCTGTCGCCGTGCATTTCATCCACCCGGATGAAGGCGCCGCTGTTCATGTCATCGGGTGATGCGCCCGGCCCGGGCGGGGTGCAGAATGGTCGCCGCCAGCAACCCACAGGGCCCAGCACCATGCAGTTCGGCATGACCATCGCTTTTACCGATCCCGCCGATTACGTACCCCTGGCGGTCGCGGCCGAGGAGAACGGCTTCTCCGCCATCACGCTGCCCGATCACCTGATCTACCCGCAGCAGCTCTCCAGGCCCTATCCCTACACCGCGGACGGTGTCCCCCGCTTCACGCCGGATGATCCGTTTGCCGATCCCTGGCTCTCCGCGGTCGCCATGGCCACGGCGACGCGCAAGCTCTGGTTCTACACCAGCGTGTTCGTGCTGCCCGCGCGCAACCCGGTGCATGTCGCCAAGATCCTCGCGAGCGCGGCCTGCCTGACCGGCGACCGCATCGCGCTCGGTGCTGGCATGGGCTGGATGCCGGAGGAGTTCCGCATCGGGGAGCAGGCCTTCGAGCAGCGCGGCAAGCGTGCCGACGAGATGATCGAGGTGATGCGCAAGCTGTGGAGCGGCGACTGGGTGGAGCATCACGGCGAGTTCTACGACTTCGCACCGGTGAAGATGCGCCCCGCGCCCGGGCGCCCGATCCCGATCTACGTCGGCGGCTTCTCGAAGCCGGCGTTGCGCCGTGCCGCGCGCAACGATGGCTGGATCGCGGACCTGCACACGCTGAAGGAACTGGAGGCGCTGATCGGCGAGGTGCGGGGTTACCGCGCCGAGGCCGGAAAGGCCGACGAGCCGTTCCGGATACTCAGCTTCGGCTGCAGCGACGCCTGGGGAGCGGACGGGTTTCGCGCAATGCGCGATCTCGGGGTAGACGTGGTGTCCACGATGCCGGGCGTCTTCTATGGCGTCGACCTGAAGGCGCCGGTGGCGCAGAAGACCGACGCGATGAAGCGTTTCGCGGACGACGTGATCGCGAAGATCTGAGGCTCGCCAGATCGCCGGCGCGGCGTCGGCACCCCGGGGCGCGGCGCTGCCGCGCCGGCGCCTGCGGCTCAGTTGGCCCGATGCACGCGTATCACGCCTGCATCGCGGCCGTGTGCCTCCAGATTTCCGACCTGGTCGTTGCCCATGTGGCGCTCGGTGAACCGCCATTCACCGTCGACCTTCCCGACGTGATCGAGGTAGTCGCCACCGATCACCGGCTGCAGCGGGAACTTGTCCGTCTGCTGGAATACCATCACGTAGGACCTGACCACGGCACGATGTTCGCCCTGCGGCTCGATGATCACGTTGGCCAGGAAGTGCCGCGTGCGCGGCGTGCCGTCGGCATAGGTGAGGACCCAGTCGCGAAAGGAGGCGGCAACCTTCGCGGCGTCCCTCGATGCCATCAACGCTCCTGCGCTGTAAACGTCGGCATGCGCGAACAGGCGGCCGACCGCGTCGAAATCCCCGCGATCCAGCGCGTACGGATAGCTGAAGAGAAGGTTCTGTATGCTGAAATAGTCATCGGCCTGCATCGTGGTGTCTCCTGAACGTGTGGCTTGCCGTGTGGGGTTGCGGTCATTGCCCGCCAACCGTGAAGGAACATACAGGGCCGCGCCGCATCGGACTCATCCGATCGGGTGAAAAGCCGTGCCGGGGCCGTGGGCCAGTCTCATTCGAACGCGCGAAGCGTGGCGTGCGCAGCGCCGGTTAGGCTCGCGGGGACGACAACCTGGAGTCACGATGTTCCTGCCGACGCAGTACCTGGATGCCGGGCGATGAACAGGCGCATGGACGCGCCGCGTGATCGCGCGCTCGCCTACGAGACCAACAACTGGTCACCCCGGTTGGCGGATTTTTACGATCCGCCTGCACGGTTCTGGCCGTCGCTGGCCGAACAGCTCGAAGCGGCGACATGCGCGGGATTCGGCCACTTCGTGCTCGACAGCGGCTCGCTCGCGGCTCACCTGCGCCACGGCGGTGCGCTGCCCGGATTGCGCGCTCATCTGGACACCCTGGACCTGCGCTGCCTCGCGGTGGCGGACATAACCATCGTGGAAGATGTCGACGCGGTGATCGCCGCGGCACGGCCGCTGCTCGACGCCGTACGCGTACTCGAGGCGCCGTTCCTGCAGGCCATCGTGATGGGCGTACCCGGCAACTGCCTGCAACCGGCGCGCGCGCTGGAGCAGCTCGCCGCCGCGGCCGGTGCAACGGTTGCGCTGGAATTCCTGCCCTTCAGCGCGGTGAACAGCATAGGGGCGGCGCAGGCGTTCATCCGGGCCGCGGAGTTGTGCAATACCCGGCTGCTCGTGGACAGCTGGCACTTCTTCCAGGGGCCGAGCACCTGGGAGCAATTGTGCGGATTGTGGCCGCAGGAGATCGCTTACCTGCAGTTTGCCGATCATGCCGCGATCGGCGTGGACAATCCGCTGCATGCCACGGTGAACGAGCGACTGCTGCCCGGCGAGGGCGCGTTCGATCTGGCGCGGTTCTGCGCACAGCTGCGCGAGACCGGCTTCGATGGCGCGCTGAGTTGCGAGGTGCTGTCGAGCACCTGGCGCGGGCGTGCACCGGCGGAGTACGCCCGCGCGGAATTCGCGGCCTCGCGCCGCTACTGGGGCAGGGATCGCGACCAACCCGGGCGGCAGCTGCTGCCGGCCCCGGCTTCCGAAACGAATGAAAGCAAGGCATGAAAACGCCTGGCGAGGAATCGATGATGGATGATGTGCAATACCTGCTCGACGCTCACCGGATCGGGCAATGCCTGCTCAAGTACCCGGTGGCGCTGGACTCGCGCGACTTCGATCTGCTCCAGTCGCTGTTCACGCCCGATGCACGCATCGATATCCCGGCCGCCGGCGTATTCGACGCCGCGGGCTACCGGGCGGCGTCGGAGGCGGGGCTGGGACGGCTCGACGCCACGCAGCACTTCGTCGGGCAGCCGGTGCTGAGGATCGAGGGCGACCGCGCCTGGGCGCGCAGCTACCTCCTGGCGCAGCACGTGCTCAATGCGCTGGCACCGGACGGCACGCTGAAGATCGGCGCCTGGTACGAGGACGAACTGCGGCGCGTCGACGGTTGCTGGCTCATTTGCGCCCGCACCGGCAACGCGGTGTGGTGGGAAGGCAATCCGGCGGTGCTGGGGCTGGAGGGTGTGCCGAACGCCTTTGCGCGCCACGCCGGGCACCGTAGCCCGGCGTGGCTGCAGGTCCGGATGAATCCGGAAACGTGTTGACGGCAGCAGCGCAGGAATGGCGCGATCAACCGGGAACTACGGGCGGATGAAGCGCTTCGCGAACTCCTCCATGTTGCGTTTCTTCGCATCGAGCGAGGAACGCTCGCCCAGCGAGAAGCGAAACGGCAGGTTCACGGCGGAGCTCATGCCGTGTTCCTCGAGGCTTGCCAACTGCGCGGGGTCGAACGGCGTGGTGAGACCGATCACCGTCTCGAAACCGTCCATCGACTTGCCCAGATCCGCGCGGTAACCGCGGATCTGCGCCAGCAGCGCAGGCACTTCCTGCGGCGTGTTGCCCGCGCCGATCCAGCCGTCGCAGCGCGCGGCGCGACGCAGCGCGACGGGTGCCGCGCCGCCGATCCAGACCGGCAGGTTGCGCATCGGTGCGGGTGAGATCTGCACGCGCGGAAAATCGAAATGCTTGCCGTGGTATTCCACGGTGCCCTCGCTCCAGAAACCGCGCAGGATCTCCAGCATCTCGTCCATGCGTGCGCCGCGCGTCGCGAAATCCACGCCGTACAGATCGTACTCGTCCTTCATCCACCCGGTGCCGGCGCCGAGCGCAAGGCGCCCGCCGCTGAGGATGTCGAGCGTGCCGGTGGCGCGTGCGACTTCGAAAGGATTGCGCAGCGGCAGCACGTAGACCGAGATCGACATGTGCAGGCGTGTGGTCGAGGCGGTGATGGCGCCGAGCGTGGCCCACACGTCCGGATACCAGGAGTCCGGGCCCATCGGCGGCTTGCCGTCCGCGGAGTAGGGGTAGGGCGCCGCGAGCTGCAGCGGATAGATGCCGTGGTCAGCGAGCATGACGCCGTGAAAGCCGACGTCCTCGGCGAAACGCGCCGCCGCGATGATCTGCTCCGGTTCCATCCACGGCAGCATTTGCCAGAACTTCATGAGCGTTGGTCCCTCGTGCGGATGTGCCGCATTATGGCGCGATCCGGGTTGCCCGCGCGAGCCGGAGCACGCGGCGCTGCCGGCGCAGACGGGCGCTGACCGTGTCCCGAGCCGTTCATTCGTTTACATGAGGCCGCGTCGCGATATCGGGCGCTACGCTTCGACACGATCACGGGCAGCGGGCGGAGCACGGCGGGATGACATCGATGCAGGGCGCGTTCGCCCGAGTGGCCTTCGATTTCAGCGGCACATCGGTGCTCGTCACCGGTGGCACCAGGGGCATCGGGCGCGCGATCGCGTCAGCGTTTG
>JAGPES010000152.1 GCA_018057015.1 Pseudomonadales bacterium
GGCCGTAGATGCCGATCATCATCAGGATCAGCGCCACCTGCGGGTTGGCCAGCGAGGCGAGAATGCGGTTACGCCAGTCCGGCGCGCGTTGTTCGACCGCAACGCCGGCGGTGGCGAGCACCACCTTGCCGTTCATCGTCGTGACCTCGCGGCCGTGCAGTTTCGCGAGCAGCTCGGGCAGGTCGACGGCGATCAGGTCTATCACCCGCTGCTGCAGCGCGTCCTCCGCCGGCAGGCTGGCGGCCTCGCGCACCGCGCGTTCGGCAAAATCGGCGTTGCGCCCGCGCAGCTGGGCAAGGCTGCGGATGTAGGCGGTGGCATCCTCGACCGATTTGGCCGTCATGGCATCCGCACTGGCCGCGGGCTTCGCGGCCGGCTTCGCCGTGTCGTCAGCCGCGGCACGCGGCTCGCCGGCGTCCGGTTCACCGGAGATCGGACGCGGCTCGGGGCCGGGCTTGCCTGGCTGGGCACCGCCGATGCCGATCGCCACCGGGGTGGCGGCGCCGAGGTTGGTCGCCGGCGCCATCGCCGCAATGTGGCTGGCGTACAGGATGTAGGTACCGGCGCTCGCAGCCCGGGCGCCTTCGGGTGAGACGAAGGTGGCCACCGGCACCGGCGAGGCCAGGATGTCCTTGATGATGCTGCGCATCGAGGTGTCGAGCCCGCCGGGCGTGTCCATCTCGATCACGATCAGCGCTGCGCGCGTTTCCACGGCGTGCGCCAGGCTGCGGTGGATGTAGTCCGCGGTCGCGGGTCCGATGGTGCCGTCCACCCGCAAAGCCAGCACGCCACCGTTGACGCCGGCGGGCGGTGCATCGGCGGTTGCCGCCAGTGCAATCAGCGCCAGTGCCAGGCCTGCGATGCGCCGCCACCACGAAACCGCCCACTCTTGCATGCAAAACCCTCCGCGGGATGCAGGCTCTCGGCCAGGGAGCCGTGAATGTACTCCTTTTCCGCGGGTCCGGCGCCGGCATCGCGCAACGCGACGATTCTGTATCAGCGGGGATCGCGCTAGAATCCCGGCGCAAATCCGCCCGAGCGCCGCGTCCCGATGCTGCACTTCCTGCCCTCCGCCCTGCGCGGGACCATCGCCTCGCTGCTGCTCGCGGCCAATACCCTGGTGCTGTGCTGGCCGTTGTTCATCGGTGCGCTGTTCAAGGCGGCACTGCCGTTCCCGGCGGCCCGGCGCGCGATAAACCGCGTGATGCACTGGTGCGCGGAAACCTGGATCGATATCAACAAGTTCTGGATGGACCTCGTGCAGCGCACGCGCTGGGACGTGAGCGGCCTGCAGGGCGTCGATCCCGGGCATTCCTACCTCGTGACCTCCAATCACCAGAGCTGGGTGGACATCCTGGTGCTGCAGTACCAGCTGAACCGTCGCGCGCCGTTCCTGAAGTTCTTTCTCAAGCAGGAGCTGATCTGGGTGCCGGTGATCGGGCTGTGCTGGTGGGCGCTCGAGTTTCCGTTCATGAAGCGTTTCTCACGGGAGTACCTCGAGCGCCATCCCGAGAAGCGCGGGCAGGACATGCTGACCACGCGCAAGGCCTGCGAGCGCTTCCGGCTCAGCCACGTTTCCGTGTTCAACTTTCTCGAGGGTACGCGCAACACCCCGGCCAAGCATGCGGCGCAGGACTCGCCGTTTCGCCACCTGCTGAAACCGAGAGCGGGCGGCATCGCGTTCGTCCTGGATTCCATGGGCAATCAGTTGACTGCCATGCTGAACGTGACGATTCACTACCCGGACGGTGTGCCCGGCTTCTGGGATCTGCTGTCGGGCAAGGTCGGGCGCGTGGTGGTGCACTGCGAGCAGGTGGCGATTCCCCGCGAGTTCATCGGCCGCAACTACGACCAGGACGAAGGCTATCGTCTGGGTTTCCAGCAGTGGGTGAACCAGCTCTGGGCGGAGAAGGACGCCCTGCTTTCACGCCTGCATGCGCAGTATCCCGTGCATTCCTGAGCCTGTGCGGACGGTTCCGCTACTGCGAGAAGTTTTCCTGGCCCCAGTAGGCCTTCATGGAAACGACCTTGCCGCCGGCATCGAACTCGAACACGTCGATCACCTCGATCTTCATGCCGCCGACATGCACCTCGAAGGCAAACGCCGCGGCGTTGCCCGCGCAGCGCACGGGGCCCGTGAGGCCCAGCCGGGCATCGGCGCCGAAGCTGCCCTCGTAGAACGCGCAGATCGCCGCGATGCCCTTGTGCGCATCGGTTCCGACCGGGTCCTCCACGGTGGCGTCGTCGGCGAATATCTCGCGGATCAGGCCGATGTCCTTGCGGGCAAAGGCTTCCACGTATTTGTTCACGGTCGCGATCTTGTGCGCGGTGCTCACGGGCTCTCCGGTGTTGTCGGCTGGGCGTGGCTTTATAGCGCAAACACGCGGTGAGGACCACCGGCACATCCGTACCCTGCAGCCTGTCGCCGTTGTCCGCCCGCGGTTTTCTGGTTATCGTTGCGCCACGTGAATTGCCGTATGCGGACAAAGGGTTGGATGAACAGTCGCGCGAGGATTTTCCAGATCGGCTTCAACAAGTGCGGCACCACCACCCTGCACCGGTTTTTCCGTGACAACGGCATCAATTCGATCCACTGGGAAAACGGCGAGATCGCCGTGAATTTCCATGCCCGGTCGAGCAGGGGGGAGGATCCCTTCGCCGACTATCCCGATGTCGCTGCCTTCACCGACATGATCAAGGTCAGGGGCTCGCTGCTCGAACCCTACAAATCGTTCGAGGAGATATACCGCTGGTATCCCGACTCGTATTTCATCCTGAATACCCGCAACGCATGCGACTGGATCGAGAGCCGGGTCAGGCATGGTCTCGTTCGACACTACCAGGCGGCGCTCGGGCTGCCCGACGAAGCAAGCGTGCGACGCTACTGGCTGCAGGAGTGGTACCGGCATCACGCGAACGTGCTGGATTTCTTCCAGGCGATGCCGCAGCAGCTGCTGGTGTACGACTTCGACAGGGACACGCCCGCGAAACTCGTGCGTTTCCTGTCGCCGGCCTGGAACCTCGATCCGGCGCTTTTCGGGCGTCACAACACTACCCGCACCCGCTGGAATTCCTCGCCATACGGCACGGTCGCGATCCGCTCGGCGACATTCGGGTTGCCCGGGGTCACGTGAGACCACGACCGCTCTGGTGACCGTCACCGCGAGGATCCCCCAGCTCATGCCATTCTCCGCGATTCGCGGCGCCCGACTCGCCGGGCTGCTGCCGGTGATGCTCTACATCCCGTTGCTGGCCGACGCCGCCACTCCCGCCGGGCGCGAATGGCCGGTATGGGGGGGCGACGCCGGCGCGACGCATTTCTCGACGCTCACCGACATCACGCCAGCCAACGTGGCCGCGCTGGAAGTGGCCTGGACGCACAGCAGCGGCGACCATGCCGACGGCAGCGGCACGACGCGTGCGACCTACTTCCAGGCCACGCCGCTCGCGGTCAACGGCCGGCTGTATTACTGCACGCCGTTCCAGCGCGTCTTCGCGCTCGATCCCGACAGCGGCGCCGAACTCTGGCGGTTCGATCCCGCGGTGAAGACACTCACGGGCGAGGGTCCCTATCCGCTCAACTGCCGCGGCGTGACGTACTGGGAGGACAGTGCGGCACCGGCGGGCGCGTTCTGCGGCAAGCGCATCTTCTACGGCACCTCGGACTCGGAACTGGTCGCGCTCGACGCCGATACCGGCAGGCCCTGCGGTGATTTCGGCGCGCAGGGCCGTGTCGACCTGCGCAAGGATCTCGACGAGCCGCGCGCCTGGGCCGCGCACCCCACGTCGCCGCCGCTGGTGATGCGCGAGCGCGTGGTGATCAACGGCTTCGTCGCCGACAACCTCGAGGTCGATGCCGCGCCGGGCGTGGTGCGCGCCTTCGATGCGCGCACCGGCGCGCTCGCCTGGGCCTGGAGCCCGGTGCCGCCGGGTTGGCAGCCGCGGCCGTCGGCGCGCACGAGCCCGTGGCAGGCCGGCGCACCGAACAGCTGGTCGGTGATCACCGGGGACCACGAGCGCGGGCTGGTGTTCGTGCCCACGGGCAATCCCTCGCCCGACATGTACGGCGGCGAACGCCACGGCATCGATCACTACGGCAGTTCCACGGTCGCGCTGTCGATCGAGACCGGCGAGGTCGTGTGGAGTTTCCAGGGCGTGCACCACGACGTGTGGGACTACGACACCCCGAGCGCGCCGATCCTGTTCCAGGCCGACGGTGTGGGCGGCGGCGTGCCGGCCGTGGCGCAGACCACCAAGGTCGGCCACGTCTTCCTGCTGGATCGCGTGACGGGCGCGCCGCTGTACCCGGTCGAGGAGCGGCCGGTGCCGCAGGACGGTGTGCCGGGCGAGACGCTCTCGCCCACGCAGCCCTTTCCCACGCATCCCGCGCCCCTGCATCCGGGCGCGATGGCGCCCGGGGACGCGCACGGCTTCACGCCGCTCGACCGCCGCGACTGCGCGCGCAAGATCGCGCGCTATCGCTGGGACGGGCCGTTCACACCGCCGACGCTTGCGGGTTCGATCGGCTACCCGCACACCTCCGGCGGCATGAACTGGGGCAGCGCCGCCATCGATCCCGGGCGCGGGCTGCTGATCGTGAACCAGAACCACATCGCGCAGGTGGTGCAGCTGATTCCGCGTGAGGAGGCGACCGGCCTGGATGCGGCGGCGCAGCAGTATCCCAACGAGTTCTACCCGATGAGCGGTACGCCTTATGTCGCGCGCCGCGGGCCGCTGGAGTCCTTCCTCGGCGCGCCCTGCAGTCCCACGCCCTGGGGTAGCCTCACGGCGGTCGATCTGCGCAGCGGCGAGGTGAGATGGCGCATTCCCTTCGGCACCCTGGAGGGCCTGGCGCCGTGGCCGGTGCCCGCGCTGTTCCCCGATACCGGCGCGCCGAACTTCGGTGGCGGCATCGCCACCGCCAGCGGCCTGTTCTTCATCGCGGCCAGCATGGACGGCTACTTCCGCGCCTACGCCAGCGAGGATGGCCGCGAACTGTGGAAGACCAGGCTGCCCTACGGCGGCCACGCGGTGCCGATGACGTATCGTGGCAGGTCGGGAGCGCAGTTCGTGGTGATCGCCGCCGGCGGCAACGCGCTCTCGCGCATGGGGGCCGAGCTGATCGCGTTCAGGCTGCCGGTCGCGTCGCGCTGATCCGGCGTGAACGCCGCTGCCGTGCCGGCGTGGCTCAGGCCCCGGCCTGCGCCAGTTCCCCGGCGCGGCCGGCCGGGATCGCTGCCCGGCGCGTTCACCACGAGGTCCGGCGTATGGAGCGGCCGGTGAAGGTCGTCGGCGGGCATGGCAACTCCTCGGGGTGGCGATGCCGCGAAAGTGCGATACCGGATCGTTTACGATAGCGTCGACTTCCTGCTGCGGGCGAGGGATACGATGGCCACGAAGCGCCTGGCGCTGCTCGGCTTGCTTGGTTTGGTGGCGTCGGCGGCGCTGGCGAATATCCCCGCGACGCCGGTGATGACACTCTATCGATTCAACGGCGATCCCGAGTTGCCGTATTTCGAGCTCGAGGGTTTCGAGCGCCGCGGCGCGACATCGCCCGCGGGGACGCTGGCCCAGGGCAGCACGCTGATTCCCTGCCTGCCCATCCGGGGCGGTCGCGCCCTGACCGATGACAAGGGAACCCCCTTTGTCGGTTTCGAGATCGTCGTGGATGCCCGCAACGCCACGCCGCAGGCGGCAGCGGGTCTCGGGGAGGCCATTGCCCGGCGCAAGACGCTCACTGTCAGGAACCACCATTGCGCGCCCGGGGTGCGCCACGTGATCGATGTGCGCAATCTCTACGCCATGGAGAAGCGCCCGTTCTTCGATCCGCCGGGAGGAGGCAAGGGGCGCGCTGACGCCGGTGGCGGACCCGATGGCATCGTGCGTGCGTTCCACAACAGCGCGCAGTGCGCGCAGGCGAACGTCCGGCTCATGCAGCGTCGACAGGCGCTGAAGGCGGCGTGGGACGGCTTCGGTCGCGAAAATTCCGGCCGCTGGCCGGCGCGCGAAATGGCCAACGCCCGCCACCTCGACTACACCATGCGCACGGCGCTCTTCGAGGGGCACCTCGAGCGCGGCTGCAGCGCCTACGGCGCCTGCGAACGCAATATCGTCGCGCTGTCGATACGCAACCGTGCGCTGGAGCGGTGCTTCGCGCGCGAGGGGTGTCGCGCGCGCGGCGATTTCGAGGGGGTTGCCTCGAGTGTCTCGCAATACAACATCTGGGACGAGTATCTCACCCAGATCTCCGGACTCACGGCCTGTTTCCTGCGCGACGAGCTCGCGACGGTCCCCCGCTACGAACGGCTGCAGGCAATGTATGCGCAGAACGTCGGCGACGTGCAGCGGATCCTCTTCGGCAGCGATGCCGACCTGAAGGAGCTCTTTTCCGGCGCGGCGCTGGCCGACATCAAACGCACGGCGCACTATTACCACGCTCCCGCGATGGGCAAGTGCTTTCCGCAGCATCCGCGCGTGGAATACATGGCCGGCGCGGTGGCGCGACGGGGGAGCGACTTCGCGCTGATTGCCAATACCCGGATCCAGGTCGGAGACAAGGTCGGCAAGGACTATCGCTTCCGTTCCTTGCGCGTCGAGGAAACCGAGGCGCGCGATATCGTGGATATCCGCGACGATTATTCCGGCTTCGTGGTCGACGGGCGCAAGGTCACGCTCGCGCCGCCATCGGGTTGCCGCCCCTACGGCATACCGGCCGGCTGCCCGCTCGGGGAGATCGGCCGCTATCGCAAGACGCCGTCCTGGCTCGACGCGGGCAAGCCGCTGGGGCTGAACTGCAAGATCGCCGATAGCACCGCGCAGTGCGACTCCCCGGCGCGGCTGCTGACCGTCGAGGTGGGCGGGGCGTGCGATGCGCAGATGCGCCCCGTTGCGGGCGTCCACTGATGGCGTCGTCGCCGGCAACGATCCGGTCCGTGTCGTGGCCCGGGCGCGCTGTTCACTGCAGGTGGTTGTCTTGATAATACGCGTAGCTGGTTCACGATAGGGCGTGCGAGATGGAGGGGAAGCTCAGGGAACTGGTCGCGCGCAGCGAGATCTGGCAGGTGCTGCAGCGTTATGCGCGCGGGCTCGACCGGCTGGACAACGAGTTGGCGCGTTCCTGCTACTGGGACGACGCGATCGAGGACCACAACCATTTCGTCGGCTCGCCGGACGGGTTCATCGCCTTTGCCGACCAGGCGACGCTCGGCTTCGTCACCTGCCAGCACGGGCTGCTGAACCACAGTTGCGAGCTGGCCGGCGACGATGCCTATTGCGAAACCTACTACATATTCACCGGCCAGATGGCCGAGCCGCCGCATTTCATGTCCACCGGGCGCTACATCGACCATTTCCAGCGCCGCGGCGGCCAGTGGCGCATCGCCAATCGCGTGACCGTCGTGGAAGGCCATTACGCGCTCGGCGAATCGCCACTCGGCAAGGGTGCCCCGCCGGCCTACGGTCCCGGCGAGACCAGGCCGGATACCCGCGATCGCAATGACATCAGCTACCACCGCCCGCCCGTCCCGCGCCGCCCCAGGTCCGCC
>JAGPES010000153.1 GCA_018057015.1 Pseudomonadales bacterium
GCACCAGGGTTTCGACGCCCACGGGCACCCGCGCCACTCCCGCGCCGGCGTGGTCCGCGATCACGTGCACGACGCGGGCCAGGCCGTCGTGGAACACGCGACTCTCCGGGTTCGCGCGCCCCTCGGGATCCAGCAGCACGCGCACCGGGTTGCGCCCCTCGACGTGACGGACCGTGAGTTGCGGGTTGTCGGCATTCAGCGTGCCGACCCCGATCACCACGGCATCGACGATCGCGCGCAGGCGGTGCAGGTGGACGCGGGCGGCCTCGCCGTTGATGTAGTGCGAGGCGCCGTTGTCGGTGGCGATACGGCCATCGAGACTCTGGCCCAGCTGCCCGATGACCAGGGCGTCGCCGCGGGAGACCAGCGGCGCGAAGATCTCGAGCAGCGTGCGCGCGGCATCGGAGACCGGGCCGTCGCAGGTCCAGGACGAATCCGGCAGGAACCGGATCCCGTACTTTCCTGCTGTGCCGTCGGCCCGGGGGTGGACCCCGGCGCCGCCAGGGAGGGCAGCGCGGATGACAGACCAGGCTTCGGCTTGCGTAGTATGGTCACGCGACATTCACGAGTCCTTCCGTGCGCCGCGCACGGTGCGGCAGACCGGGATCGACCAGGGGGGAAGCGGATGCGACAAGCCGAGCGAGCAATTTTCGACCTGCACCGGGGCTTGCCCGTCCTGCTCGGCGACGAGACGGGCGACACCCTGGTTCACCCGGTCGAGAGCCTCACGCCCGCGAGCCTCGCGCGCTTGCTCGAACTCGGCGTGGACAATTGCCAACTGCTGCTGACCCGGCACCGGCTCGCAGCCATGTCGCGGCGCATCTCCGACGAATCCGCGGCCCTGGCGATCACGCTGCCGGCCTCGCCCGAGCAACTGCTGCGGCTTGCCGCGCAGCGCGGACAGACCCTGGCGGAGGACGCGCTGCTCGGCGATTGCACGCCGGCGGGCAGGGTGGCGGTGCGCATGCTGAGGCGCGCGCGGGTGCTGCCGGCCGGACTTGCCGCGAGGATCCCCGCGCAGCGGGCCGCCACAGTCGAGGCCGCGGTGCGCGAGGGAGAATTGCTCCGCGTGCGCCGCGACGAGGCGGCGGCGCTCTGCGCGGGCGCCCCGCCACGCCTGGTCCGCGCCGGGGATGCGCGCGTCCCGCTCGCGGGGGCCGGGGATTGCCGCTTCGTGTTGTTCCGCGAGCCCGGCGGACTGCAGGAACACGTCGCCGTGCTGATCGGCGACCCGGAGCGCTGGGCGGAGGCCGTGCCGGTGCGCCTGCACTGCGCCTGCCTCACCGGCGACGTGTTCGGCAGCCAGCGCTGCGACTGCGGCGAACAGTTGCAGCGCGGGATCGCCGCGATCAGCGCGCAGGGCGGCGGCATCCTGCTCTACCTCGCGCAGGAGGGCCGCGGCATCGGGCTCGGCAACAAGCTGCGCGTCTACCGGCTGCAGGACGAAGGCCTCGACACCGTGGATGCGGATCGCACCATAGGCTTCGGCGACGACGAGCGCGACTACCGCATCGCGCACGACATGCTCGCGGCGATCGGCGTGAGGCGCGTGACCCTGCTCACCAACAACCCGGCGAAGATCGACGCCCTGCGCGCGGCCGGCACGGAGGTGGCGAACCGCCAGCCCCTGTTCGGGCTGCTGACCGGCCAGAACCGCCGCTACCTCACGGCGATGGCAGACCGGCACGGCCACCTGCTCCACGCCCTCCTCGACGAACAGGAGGAAGTCCGCCCGGGAATCGCGGCCAGCGCCGAGCGCGGATTGGCATCCTGAGCGCTCAGCCATGCGAGCCGAGACGCGCCAGGTCGAAGTCGAAGCTTTCCTCGATGACCCGAGCCAGCTTGCCGCCGTAGTGCCGCACCAGGCGCGCGCCCAGCGCCGCGCTGGCGAGGCGCGCGTCGCCGGTCGTGCCACCCGGGTTCAGATCCTCGGCCATCCAGGCAAAACCCGCCTCGGCCTCCGGCCCCAGCACCTGGCCCCGGCTGGCCATGGCCTCGCCGAGGCTGCGCGCCTGCGGGAGCAGGTCGAGACGCACGGCCTGCGGCGCGAGGTGCAGCATCAGGGCCGTCTCGAGCGCGCCGCCGTGCAATCCGTGGCGCAACTCTGCCGGCGGAAGGACATCCGGCGGAGCCGCGATCAGGAAGTAGTTCGCGCGCACCACCAGCATGTTCCGCGACTCGCGCAGCGCGAGCGCGGCCAGGTCGATGACGGCGCGGTTGCCGCCGTGGCTGTTGAGCATCACCAGCCGGCGGAAGCCGGCGCCTGCCACGCCCTTGCCGATCTCCGTCATCGCGGCGAGCGCGGTGTGAGCGGACAGGCTGAGGGTACCGGGAAAATGCGCGTGCTCCCGGCTCATGCCGATCGCGAGCGGTGGCAGCACGCAGACCGTGACATCGCCGCGCAGCTGCCCGAGCGCCGCGTCCGTGAGCCCGCGCGCGATGTCGAGATCCGTGGAGAGCGGCAGGTGCTCGCCGTGCTGCTCGATCGCGGCCAGCGGCCAGACCGCCACGGCGCCGGAGACGGCGAGCGCCGCGAGACTCCGCGGGGTGTGGTCCTGCCAGCGCGAACAGCGATCGTGATGCACGGGATCGGCTTTCCTGTAGGGTCGATGCTCGGCGGGCCGTCGCCCTGCACGCGCCACCATGCTAAACAAACGGCGCGGCCGCGGCGATGAGTTCGACGCGCTCGTGGCATGTCGCGGGGCTCGTCCTGTCGCTGCTCGCCCTCAACACGCTGTTCAGTTTCGTCAACCGCTGGCCCGGGATGGGCGTGGTCCCGGATACCCGGGTGTCGGCGGAACTGGCCCTGCTGGTGCTGGCGCTCGCGCTGTGGACCCGCCGTCACGCGGGGCTGTCCCGGCGCGCCACGGCCTGGCTGGCCGCGCTCGCCTGCTTCGGCGTGCTGGTCCGCTACGCGGACGTTACCAGCAAGGCGCTGCTCGGGCGCCCCGTCGATCTCTACTGGGACGGGCAGCACGCCTGGCAGGTGCTGCGCATGGCCGGTGCGGAGCAGGACTGGGGCAAGGTCGGCGCGGCGCTGCTCGGTAGCGTCCTGCTGCTCGCGCTGCTGTTCCTGCTGCTGCGGACATTGCTGTCGCTGCTCGTTCGCGGCCTCGCCCACGCAGCGGCGGCGCGCGTGGTGCCACTCGCGGCCCTGGCACTGACGTTGCTGTGGTTGCTCGCGCCGCGACTCGGCCCGCCCGTGCAGGGCATCTTCGCCGAGCCGGTCTCGGGCACCGTCGCGAAGCAGGTCCGCGCGCTGGCGAGATCGCTCTCGCCGGAGCGCGCGGACGCGCTGCTGCCGGCGAGCCCCGCCTTCGACGCCGATCTCTCGGTGCTGCGCGGCGCCGACGTGCTGGTGCTGTTCCTGGAGGCCTACGGCGCGATCACACTGGACGCCGCGCACATTGCCCGCCCCCTCGAGCCGGCCCGCGCGGCATTCGCACGGGCGGTCGCAGGGAGCGGTCGCGAGGTCGTCTCGGCACGCGTGGTCTCGCCGACCTTCGGCGGCGCCTCGTGGCTGGCCCACGCCGCGCTGCTCGCCGGCATAGACACCCGGACCCCCGACACTTACGCGGCCCTGCTGCGCAGCCGCCGACCCTCGCTCGTCGCCCACTTCGCCGCCAACGGCTATCGCACCGTCGCCTGGATGCCGGGCATCCAGCGACCGTGGCCGGAAGGCCGCTTCTGGGGTTTCGATCGCTACGGGGAACTCGACACGATCGGCTACCGGGGCCCGGCCTTCGGCTATTGGCAGGTGCCGGACCAGGCCGCGATGGCGCTGCTCGAGCGCGAGGAGTTGTCCGCCGCCGGCCGGCGCGCGAACCCCGGCCCGCGCTTCGTCGTCTTTCCCACGGTGAGCACCCACGCGCCTTTCGTCCCGATCGCTCCGTTCAGGCGCGACTGGACGGCACTTCCCGGACCCGCGGCCTATACCGAGGCGGAGCTGGCCGCAGCGCTTGCCGCGCCCGAGGACTGGACTCACCCCACGCCGCACTACATCGCTGCCTTTCGCTACACGTTCGAGTGGCTGTCGTCGTTCCTGGCCGAACGCGCCGATCCGGAACTGGTCCTGATCGTGATCGGGGATCACCAGCCGCTCGGTGCGGTGACCGGCCCCGGCGCGCCCTGGGACGTGCCGGTGCACGTGATCTCCCGCAACGCGGAGCTCCTCGCGCGGCTGCGCGCGGGGGGATTCGTCGACGGATTGCGGCCCCCCGAGCGGCCGCTCGGCCCGATGCACGAACTCACGCGCCTGCTGCTGCGCGCTTTCGGCGAGCCGGTGAGCCCGGGCACGGTGCGACGATGAACAATGCGCGCATTCCGCCGGCCGACGCCTGCCGCATCACGATCGCGCGTGATGGGATGTCTTGGGAGAGGGTAATGGAGCGGTGATGGGAGCCGCATTCCTCGCTCTATGACTTAAAAACAGAGCGATTCTTCCGAGTCAAAAAACCAACTACCAACAAATATACCAACAGAATGCTCTGCTGCCCCGAATAGGCCGCTGGTCACCGTAAAGCACCTCACAAGGCGTCTTAGACAATTATAGCTTGGGCGGCTTCTTCAGCGAGCCATGAGTCTCAGCTTTATGTGTCGGCATCTCTACCCCTACGCGGTGCGAGATCGCGCTTGCTCGCGGCGCGTGAGGCTTTCAAATCGGGACTTCAGCACACTCTCAACGATAACCCTTGCGTCTGCTGTCGCTCGGCAAAGTACTCCTCGGTCAAGGACGCCGTCGTGAACGAGCCTGCTTCGCAAGTCGTACAGCCTTACGGCGGACCGGGCCAGTCCTTCCGCGTTTGCATCCGCCGCTTCTTCTAGGGACGCACGCACGAGATTTCGAATTTGCTTACGAATAGAATCCTCTCGTCTGATGAGCAGTTCTCGCGTTACCGCGTCGAGAGAAATCGCATCCTCAGACTCAGGAGGTAGCGCCTCCAACATACTTGTCGCCTCCACATGCCAGCGCTCAAGCATCTCCACGACCATTGGTGTGCGGGGCGCACCGACTGCCAGTGCCTCGAGCGCCATGATCAAGGTGAGAAACCGGCTATTGTCGGAGCCTTCTGAGAAATATGCGCCGAAGAGATCTAGGGCGACGCCGAGCTTTACGTCCTCCGCGAATGCTCCGCTGTTCGGAAAGCTTATGCCCTCAGCCAGCAGATCTATCACTTGCTGCGATGGAGTTGTCAGGACCAGGTTGGCCGCCCCCGCGGTCGCGACCCGCATCACTTTCTCGGTCAGGTAGATCGCGGGTCTCGAGCCGTCTATGAGCCCATCGACCGGTCCGTCGATATGCACTCCAAAGCTCTTGGTGAGATTTTCAGCTGCCTGATGCGGGGCTGCTGCATACGAAGGCTTCTGCAAATCGAGCGAGTATTCAGCAGCTATCCCGCGACTGAGAAGCAGCCAAGCAAATCCCGAGCGGCATTTGGCGATCAGATCCTCTGCCGCTTGTTCGGACGCGAGCCCATTTGCCATCAGTACGTGCAGCCCGTCATGCGACTTCACCGAGATATGTGTGCCGCCGACCATCCGCGACACCTCGTCCGCGCCGATCGCACGGCCGGGTGGGAGACGGAATGGAAATCTGAGCGTGTACATGAACCCTCACCAACAATGGAGTCGTTCTGTGGGCTCGTGATCAAAGCCCGATGTGCCGATCAATCACTGCAGGCCCTCAACGTCTCGCCCGCATCCACGCAGCTTTTCCTTCCGGTGCTCGAAGTCGGGCATCGCGCGCTCGACCCTTCTCCAGAACTCCGGTGTGTGGTGCGGCTCATGCAGGTGGGCCATCTCGTGCACGACAACGTACTCGGCGATCTGTGCCGGCAGCAAAATGGTCTTCCAGTGGAAGTACAGCCAAGCGCCTTTGCCGCATGAACCCCAACGGTAACCGAGGTCCTGCACGCGCACTCCCGCAGGCTCGACCTCCATGCGGCTCGCGTAGTCCTGCACCTTGCCCCACAGCCATGGTCTCGCTCGCGCGCAGTACCAGCGCACGAGATGCTCCCGACCATGAGGGGCGAGCGCCTTCGGCATCACGAAGCGCCCGCCTATGAGCTTCACCGCCGCATCCGACTCCGGCACCAGCCGCAGCCGGTAGGTACGACCAAGGTAGGCGAAGCCCTCACCGTCGGTGAATACCTTGCGGGGTGCCTCGTGCTTGTTCTCTTCCTTGCGCGCGAGCTGCTTGTAGACCCACATCCGCTTGCGCTGCACGAAGTCGTGCAGTACGGCGTCCGGCGTCTCCGGCGGAGCGATCAAGATCAGCTCGCCGTCGCGGTCAACGACAATCTCCAGCGCCCGGCGTCTCGAGCTCCGGCGCACCTCGAAGCGCAGGTCGTTGACGGTGAGTGTGTTCACGCCTTCAT
Organism: Pseudomonadales bacterium; assembly: GCA_018057015.1. GTDB lineage: Bacteria > Pseudomonadota > Gammaproteobacteria > Pseudomonadales > UBA5518 > UBA5518. Next base: position 6,378 of record JAGPES010000153.1, read on the forward strand.
CAGCCGGTCATGGTTGGCACGCGCCAGCTCCATCAGCTTGTCTACCAGGGCATCAATCTGCGGCGTTGGCAGCGGAAGCCCGCCGTGCATCAGCAGCTCGAACACCTTGCTGGCCAGGCCGTCTTGCGCCGGCTGCCGGCTCGGGCGCCAGAAGTTGGCCGTGAGCTCGCCGGCGATCGTGTCTACAACCTCGACGGTGAGATCAACAACCCGCCGGCGCTCGGCGTCCGCGAGCTCGCGGTCTCCGTAGGCTGCATCGGCCAGCAGGCGCAGGAACGGGCCGTAGTGGTCCGGTAGCTCGGGTGCTGGACCCTCGGGCCCCACGTGACCGGCACGGATCTCCTCAGCGAGCCCCTGCAGCGCCAGCGCGAGCTGATCCCACTGCTCGCCCAGCTCGTCCAGCAACTCGCGTAGCCGCTCGCTGAGCTTGCGGTACGCCACCGGGTCCTGGTCGATATGCTCGCGGATATGCGCGCGGATCGCGTGCTCCATCTCCGAGGCCTTCGCGCGGTCGTTCGGCTCGCGGGCGACGTGTGTCTCGAAGTCCGCATCGGTGAGCGAGATCGGCGGGATCTTCGGGTCCACGCCCATCGACACCACGTGGTCGTCGATCAGCTTGCGCACCTTGGCGCCGATGTCTTTCCCGAGCACCGGGGTATCGCGGTAGCGGTTGCGGGCACGGGCGTAGATGAAGGCCAGGCGCTTGGCGTCGGCAACAAACGGCAAGCCCTCGGGTCGCGGCAGTACCACGTCCAGCATGTCGAGGAATTGCTTGAGCTTGACCGCAAACTCGGCGCGCAGCCGGTCGTCGGATAGCGCCTCAACGCACGCCTCGTGTTCGTCCAGGCTCTCGATGCCACGGTTGCGGAACAGGTCGATCACCCGCAGGTGGCGATCGCGGAGCACCGGGATCTCGTCCTTCAGGCTCTGCAATGCGCCGTCGATGTCCTCGTCGGCGTAGACGTTCAACGCCTGCTTCAGGTGGTGCGCGAGCCCGAAGTAGTCCACCACGATCCCGAACTTCTTGCCATGCCCGGTGCGGTTCACGCGGGCGATCGTCTGCAGCAGTTCGGCCTCGCGGATCGGCCGATCCAGGTACATCACGCC
>JAGPES010000154.1 GCA_018057015.1 Pseudomonadales bacterium
GCTTGTTCTTCTTCACATGACCGGCCCCTCATTTCTAGTAGCCCATTCTGGGTTTGTCAAACCGGCTGCATGGATGACGTCGCCAGTGCGCCAATTCGGGCCAGCACGGTCAGGGAATCGGGACTCGCGCATGAACTGCCATGCGTCGTGAAATGCGTCGCGCCGGCGCTGCCGCAGGGCCTTCAGACCCGAGCGTGCGAGGTGTACCCTTGCGGCGATGATGAAGATCGAAGACACCGTGCTGCTGCATTTCGAGGACGAGACCGACGAGGCCACACGCCTCGCCCGGGCTGCCGGGCTCGATGCGGCCGTGATCGAACGCCACCGCTTCCCCGACGACGAGCTGCGCCTGCGCCTGCCTGCCTCTCTGCCCGCGCGCGTCGTGCTCTACCGCAGCCTGCACCGCCCCAACGAAAAACTGCTCGAACTGCTGCTGGTCGCGCGTAGCGCGGGGAAGATGGGCGCGCAGCACCTGACCCTGGTCGCGCCGTATCTCGCCTACATGCGCCAGGACAAGGCCTTCCGCGCCGGCGAGGTGGTGAGCCAGCGCATCGTCGGCGAGTTCCTGGCGGGCCTGTTCGATGGCGTGATCACGGTCGATCCGCATCTGCACCGCATCGCCACGCTGGCCGAGGCCATCCCGGTGCCGCACGCGATCGCGCTCTCGGGCGCCGGCCTGCTCGCCGATGTCGCCGTGTCGCATCGTGCCCGCCCGCTGCTCGTGGGCCCCGATCTCGAGTCGCGGCAATGGGTGGAAGCTGCTGCGCAGCGCCACGGGCTCGACTTCATCGTGTGCGAGAAGCTGCGCCACGATGACCGCCAGGTCGACATCGCACTGCCCGCGGGCGCCGACGTACGCGGGCAGGCGGTGGTAATCCTCGACGACGTGGCGAGTTCGGGTCACACCCTGGCGCGCGCTGCCGAGCGCGTGCTGGCGGCCGGCGCGGCGTCGGTCGATGTGGCGGTGACGCATGCATTGTTCGCGGGCGACGCGCTCGCGCTGATCCGCGCCGCGGGCGTGGGTGAGGTCTGGAGCACCGACTGCATCGTGCACGCGAGCAACGCGGTGCAGGTGGCGCCGATGCTGGCCGAGGCCCTGCGCTCGATCGTGCGTGACTGAACTGGGCTGGCCTCGTTAACCGCCGCGCGCCCGTTCCCGGTTCTTGTCCTATCTCATTCCGTACATCTCACCGGCGTTTCTGTCAACGGCGCTGGCGCATGGCTGCAATGTCAGTCAGCGTGCCCCGGCGCTTGCTGGTCCAGCGCTTTAGCCTTCCCTTACGGCAACTTGCATTCTCTATGGCATATCGCTTAGGCTTCGCGCTCATTCGATCCGGGTGCTCTGTCATAAAGCCTTATGACAGGGTGAAACGGGAAGTCCGGTGACGTTGTTCGCCCCGCGCGAACGACCAGTCCGGCGCAGCCCCCGCTGCTGTAAGCCTGACGACTCCGCCATACGCCACTGAGCCTTGTGCTCGGGAAGGTCGGCGGACGAGGAAGAAGGCAAGCCAGAAGACCGGCCCGATCGAGTTTGGTTGATGTGAGCCCCGGGGTGAGGGTTCGGTCCGACTGGTTTTCCGCCGGCTGCCTGCGCGCGCCGGAAGCTCCAGCCGATTCGTATTGCATGCTTTCGTACGTCCGCGGACTTCCCGCGGACTGCGCACGCACGCGCTCCCCGCTGCCGTGGCTCCCATCGTTTATCGAAGCACTCGTGGGGAGTCATCATGCATATCGAACCGGGCATTCTTTCCAGCGCCAAAATCGCTGCCGCCAACCTTGCCGCCACCAGTCTGCTTGCCGTTCAGGCACCGCAGCTCATCAAGAAGCCGCAACTCATCCTGCGCACGCTGCTTGCGGCGCTGTTCTTTTCGGTCTTCATGCAGAGCTTCCACATGCCTGCCGGCGCGTCGGAGCTGCACTTCATCGGCGCAATGCCGATCTACCTCACGCTCGGTTTCGTGCCCACGCTGCTTGGCTTCGGGCTGGGCTTGCTGCTGCAGGGCGTGATCTTCGAGCCCGCCGACCTGCTGCACCTGGGCGTGAACATCCTGTCGCTGGCTGTGCCGCTGGTGGCGCTGCACCTCGGCCTGGGGCGCAAGCTCGTGGCCGGCGCCGCCACCGAGGTCAGGTCGGTGTTGAAGCTCGATGCCACCTATTACGCAGGTGTCGCGGCGATGGTCGGCTTCTGGCTGTCGATGGGGCAGGTGGCCACGCCGTTCGCGCAGTGGGCCACGTTTGCCGCGGCCTATCTGCCGGTGGTGCTGATCGAGCCGGTGCTGACGGTAGCGGTGGTCAAGCTGCTGCATTCGCAGGCACATCGCCCGCTGGTGCAACTGTGCTTTGCCGTGCCGGCGCGTGGCTGATGAACGCTGGCAAGGGCAGCTCCGTCGGCACGGTCTGGTTCGTCGGTGCCGGGCCCGGCGATCCGGACCTCATCACGGTGAAGGGGCGCCGCCTGCTCGAGCAGGCGGGCGCGATCCTGTTCGCCGGTTCGCTGGTCGACCAGACGGCGACGCACCATGCGCCCAGCGGTTGCGAGATTCGCGACTCCAAGGACATGACGCTCGAGCAGATGAGCGTCTGGCTGCTCGATGCCTGCGCTCGCCACCTCACCGTGGTGCGCCTGCAGACCGGCGACCCAGGCCTGTACGGCGCGCTGGTCGAGATGACACGTCCGCTCGATGCAGCCGGCATTGACTGGAAGGTGGTGCCGGGGGTGTCGTCGGCGATGGCTTCGGCGGCTGCAGCCGGTGAGACCCTGACCCTGCCCGAGGTGACGCAGACCGTCATCCTCACCCGCGTCGCCGGCCGCACGCCGATGCCGGCGGGCGAAGACCTGGAGGCGCTCGCCGCGCACCGCACGACGCTGTGCATCTTCCTGTCGATCACGCTACTGCACGAGGTACAGCGCGCGCTGCGCGCCGCCGGCTGGCCGGAAGAGGCGCCCATCGTGGTGGTGCAGAAGGCAAGCTGGCCGGGGATGGAGAAGATCGTCCGCGGCACGCTGGCCAACATCAAGCGCCGCTGCCAGGAGGAGAAGATCGCCAGCCAGGCCATGATCATCGCCAGCCCCGCGCTCGGCGCCCGCCACTGGCCCGACATCGCCCGCTCGAAACTGTACGACCCGGGCTTCGGCCATCGCTTCCGCAAGGCGTCTGCGACTGCTGCGACTGCTGCCCCGGCAGATGCCGACACCACGGCGACAGACACGGATCTGCCCACCGGAGAACCCACATGAACGATACCGCCATCCTCCTCGTCGGCCACGGCTCGCGCAATCGCGAGGGCAACAAGGAGATCCTGCATTTCGCCGCTCAATGGCGTGAGCGCCACCCCGACTGGCACATCGAAACCTGCTTCATCGAGCATGCCGACGTGCTGCTCGATGAAGGCCTGGATCGCGCCGCCCGGGGTGCCCGCCAGGTGCTCACGATTCCCTTCATCCTCAACGCTGCCGGCCACGTCAAGATGGAACTGCCGGCTGCGATCGAAGATGCGCGCCAGCGTCACCCCGGCGTCAGCTTCGCCTGCGCCCGCCACCTCGGCATGGGGCGCGAGATCTTCGGTGTGCTCAAGGGTCAGCTCGACCGCCTGCTGAAGCAGCTCGACATGCCCGACCCGCAGACCACCGGTGTGGTGCTGCTCGGCCGTGGCTCGTCGGACGCCGGCGCCAATGGCGAACTCGCCAAGATGGCGCGCTGGCTGTTCGAGGACGGCGACCACGAACTGGTGGACCTCGCCTTCACCAGCGTCACCTGGCCACGGCTCGAGACCGTGGTGCAGCGCCAGGCGCGCTTGGGCATGACGCAGATCTGCATCGTGCCGGTGTATCTCTTCAGCGGCGTGCTGATGGATCGCATCAAGGCCCAGGTCGAGCGCCTGCAGCGCCAGTACCCGCACATCGTGTTTGCGCTCGGCACTCACTTCGGCTTCGACAAGGGCATCTTCGAGCTGCTCGACAGCAAGGTGGGCGGGCACGAACTGCCGGAAGGCGCGCTGCTGGAGTGCGACGGCTGCAAGTACCGCCTTGCCGCCGAGGCCGAGCACCTGCACGACCACAGCCACACCCATGTGCATCACGCGCACGAGCATCACCATGCTCACGCCCATGAAAACGCCCACGCCTGAGCCTGGAGCCGCGATGAACACCAACACCGTCACCGAGCAGCTCACCGCCGCCGGCCGCGCGATCGAGCATGACTCCTTTGCCATCATCGACGCCGAGGTCGACGCACATGCCTACACGGCCAGCCAGTGGCCGGTGGTGCGGCGCATGATCCACGCCAACGCCGACTTCGACTTCAACGGCCTCACCGACTTCCACCCCGATGCGGTGGAGGCCGGCCTCGCCGCCATCGTCCGCGGCGGCACCCACATCGTCGCCGACGTCGAAATGATCTGCGTTGGCCTGTCGGCTTCGCGTCTGGCGCACTTCGGCATGCGCCCCCATCAGTTCATCTCTGACACCGACGTCATCGAACGTGCCCGCATCGAGAACACCACGCGCGCGGTGCAGGCGATGCGCAAGGCCCACCGCCACGGCCTGCTTGACGGCAGCATCGTCGGCATTGGCAATGCACCCACCGCGCTGATCGAGCTGGTGCGGCTGATCCGCGAGGATGGGGTGCGTCCTGCGCTGGTCGTCGGCATGCCGGTCGGTTTCGTGTCGGCAGCCGAATCCAAGGACCTGATGGCCGAACTCGACGACGTGCCATGGATCATCATCCGCGGCCGCAAGGGCGGCTCCACCCTGGTGGTGGCAGCGATCCATGCCCTGCTCGGACTGGCCGAAGCGCGCCAGTTGCAGGCGCTGCAGGGCTGAGGGCGCACGATGGCGGCGGGACATGCCCTTCCTGACAAGGTGCGCAAGGGCGATGCCAAACGCGACCGCGGCAATCGCACCGGCTTCTCGACCGGCGCCAACTCGGCCGCGGCCGCCGCGGCGGCCACTCTCGGCCTGGTGCAAGGCGAGGTACCGGACGCGGTGGAGTGCGTGCTGCCCAACACGATGCGGGTGCATTTCAAGATCACCGACGGCCGCGTCGATGGCGACCAGGCGCATGCGGTGTCGGTCAAGGACGCCGGCGACGACCCCGACGCCACCCATGGCGCCCATCTCACCGCCGACGTCTGCCGCATCCGCGGTGGCGGCGGCGAGGTGATCCTCAAGGGCGGGCCCGGTGTGGGTGTGGTCACCAAGCCAGGCCTTGGCCTGGACGTGGGCTGCCCGGCGATCAACCCGGTGCCACGGCGCAACATCATCGACAACGTGCGCGCGGCCGGGGCGCCCATCCTCGAGGCCGGCGACAGCCTGGCGGTGACGATCTCGGTGCCCGGCGGCGAAGAGATGGCGAAGAAGACGCTCAACGCCCGCCTTGGCATCCTCGGTGGCATCAGCATCCTCGGCACCACCGGCATTGTGCGTCCGTATTCGACTGCGGCCTTCCGCGCCAGCGTCGTCCAGGCGGTCGACGTCGCCGCCAACCAGGGCCAGACCAGCGTTGTGTTCACTACTGGCGGGCGCACCGAGAAATGCGCGATGCGCGAGTTCCCGCAACTGGACGAAGCCTGCTTCGTACAGATGGGCGACTTCGTCAAGGCGGCCTTCACCACCGCGGTGAAGCAGGGCATGCAGCACATCATCGTCGGGGCTATGGTCGGCAAGCTGACCAAGATCGCCCAGGGCCTGTCGGTGACGCACGCCTGGCGCGAGGAGGTCGACCGCGAACTGATCGCTGGTGCCGCCGCAGAGGTGGGCGCACCGCCCGATCTGGTGGCCGAGATCCGCGCCGCCGAAACTGCCCGCTTCGCCGCCGAGCGTCTGGCCGACCTGGGCCTGGCGGTCGCCTTTCACCGCGCCCTGGCCGAGCGCGCCATCCGCAGCCTGCGCCAACGCTACCCCGGCCCGCATCGGCTCACGGTGCTGGCCTGCAATTTTGAAGGGGTGCCGATCGTCACGGTGGACGAATCGGACCTGATGGAGACCTCTCATGCCTGAATCTATCGCTACCGTCTGCAGCATCATCGGCCTGCTCGACGATGGCTGGGACGGCCTTGGCGCGACAGCCCGCGCCCACATCGCCCGCGCCACCTGCCTCATCGGTGCCGGCCGCACGCTGGAACTGATTGCGCCGCACGCCCCTGCAGCCCGTGCGCACAACATGGACGGCGCGCTCACCCGCACGCCCGGCTGGATCGAGGACGCTGCGGCAGCCGGTGGCTACAGCGTGGTGCTCGCCACCGGCGATCCGCTCTGCCACGGCATCGCCCACTTCCTCGTTGGCAAGCTCGGCGCCGCGCGCGTCGAGGTGCTACCGGCGCCCTCCACGCTGCAGCTTGCCTTCGCCCGCCTGAAAAAGCCGTGGCAGGCGGCGCGCTTTGCGTCCTGCCATGGTGCGGATGCGGGCGAATGGCAGCCGGATCCGCTGCAGCCCAGCCCGGGGCCGGCGCACGGCCTGTATGGTCTGATGCGCGCCGTCGCCCAGCACCCGCTGGTCGCCAGTTTCACCAGCCCTGCCAACAGCCCCGACCGCATCGCCCGTGCGCTGCTGGCCGCCGGTTACGGCGCGCCCGGCGGTGGCGAGGACCTGCGCCTGTCGGTCGTCGCCCGCCTGTGCCTGGCTGATGAAGCGGTGTTCGCCGATCTGACGCTCGAAGAGGCGGCCGGGTGCACCTTCCCCCAGCCCAACGTCGTCGTCATCGAGCGCCGCCCGCAGCCGCTCGAGCGCGGCACAGCGGCGGACGAAGCCTTGGCGCCCGTGGCGGCCATTGCGGCCGACGCACCCCGCTTCGGGCTCGACGACCTCGACTACGTCCAGCGCACCCCCGAAAAGGGCCTGATCACCAAGCTCGAAGCACGCGCGGTCTCCCTCGCCAAACTGGCGCTGCGCAGCGACAGCCGGGTGTGGGACATCGGCGCCGGTTCCGGGTCGGTCGGGCTGGAAGCGAGCCGCATCGCGCACGGAGGCCATGTGTGGGCAATCGAAAAGAACGCCGGCGACGCCGCCAACGCCCGTGCCAATGTCCGCCGCCTGCGCGCCAGCAATTACAGCCTGTTCGAGGGCAGGGCCCCGGCCGGGCTGGATGAATGGCCCGACCCCGACGCGGTATTCATCGGTGGTTCGGGCGGCGAACTGGCCGAGCTGATCGCCCTCGTGCTGCTGCGCCTGAAACCCGGTGGCCGGCTGGTGATGAACTTCGTCACCCTGGAAAACCTCGCCACCGCCACCACCGCGCTGACCGCCGCCGGCGCCGCGTGGGACGTGACCATGCTGTCGGCCGCGCGCAGCCAGCCCATCCTCGACATGCATCGGCTCGCTGCGCAGAACCCGGTGTGGATCGTCACCGCCCGCAAGGAGATTTCATGAACGCGCCTGCTCTGCCGCCCTCCCGCTTCGGCCGCCTGATTGGCGTTTCGCTCGGTCCTGGCGACCCTG
>JAGPES010000155.1 GCA_018057015.1 Pseudomonadales bacterium
TTCCTCGACAGCGCCAATCACGCGCGCTACGACACCGTTGTCGCGGCCTTCGCGGAGCTCGACACCTCGGCGCTGGCGCGCTGGTACCAGCGCTACGAGCCGCTGCTGCAGCAGGCCTACGAGGAGCTGGGCGGCGGCGATGCGCGCGTGCGCGACGCGATCCTCGGCGGCATCGACCTGATGCTGGCCGCGCCGGACCCGGCGGGCGAGCTCGAACTGAAGCAGCCTGCGGTGTTCTACAAGTACGCCGACCCGGCACTGGAGTCCCTGCCGGAATCGCAGAAGCTGCTGATCCGCGTGGGGCCGCGCAATCGTGAAATCATCGTCGCGCAGCTGCGGCGGCTGCGCCAGGCGCTGGGCTCATAGGTATTTCTCGAGGATGTCGGCACCGTTGAACTCGGCGCCCAGCACCGCGATGAAGGTGTAGACGCCGATCAGCTTGCGGTTGATGAAAACGAACTCGCGCGGCGGCACGCGGAAGTAGCTGCTGAAGGCCGCCTTCGCCGCGCGCGAGGCGATGCGCGAGGGCAGGTCGCTGTCGCGCCAGCGGTACTGGCCTTCGCTGTTCAGCGCCGCGGCGGGCACATTGCCGGGACGGCACACCAGCGGCTCGATCACGCCGGCGCAGACCTCGGCGAAGGACAGCTGCACGCGTTCCGGGAACTCCGGCCGGATGAACCGCAGCGCGAGCGCACCGCGGCGCACTTCCTCGATGTCGCCGCGGTAGGCGCCGCGGATCATCTGCTTCAGCGGCTCGAGAAAGCTGTCGGGATACTGCTGCACGGCGCCGAAATCGAGCAGGACGAGGCGGTCGCGACCGCGGGTGGTCGCGGCCGGCCGCACGCGGTAGTTGCCGAAGTTCGGATCGGTCTGCAGTTCCTTCCACTCGAATATCTCGCGCAGGAACAGCTCCAGGAACGCGCGCCCCAGCGCGTTGCGCCGCGCCAGCGGCAGCGCCTCGGCATCGGCGCTGGTCACCGCGTAGCCGTGCTCGAAGCTGGTGGCCAGCACGTGAGCCGTCGAATACTCCGCCACCACCCCGGGCACCACGAAGCGCGGATCGCGCTTCAGCCGCTCGTGGAACAGCTGCGTCTTCGCGGCCTCGAGCGTGTAGTCGACCTCGCGGTGCAGCATCTCGCGCACCTCCTCGAGCCAGGAACGGAACTCCTCCCCCGCCGCCACCAGGCGCCCGATCTCGAGCAGCCGCACCACCGCGTCGATGTCGGCGTCGATCGAGTCGGCCACGCCCGGGTACTGCACCTTCAGGCACAGCGCGCGATCGTCCGCGCGCCGGCGCGCGAGGTGCACCTGTCCCAGCGAGGCGGCGCCTATGGGCACCGGGTCGATGTCGAGCTCCGCCATCCGCGTGCGCCCGAGCTCGCGCTCGAGCACGCGCCGGATCACGGGCCACTCCAGCGCCACCGTTCGATCCTCCAGCGAATGCAGCGCCGCGGTGACTTCCTCGGGCAGGAAGTGCTCGCCGTACAGCGCCATCATCTGCCCGATCTTGACCACGCTGCCCTTGAGCTTGCCGAGTTCCTGGACGAGGTAGCGCGCCTGCGCGCCGAGCGCGGCGCGGCGGTGCTCGGCGCGCCGTGCGCGCGGCAACAGCAGCGAGGAGGCCGACTGCGCCATGTAGCGCGTGCCGGCGAGCAGCCCGGTGCGCGTCAGGCTGAGGCGGCGCTCGAAGCTGCCGGTACGGATGCGTTTCAGCGTGGTCTTGTCGCGCTCGGTCATAGCCGTTCCAGGGGATGGACTTCGTCTAATGTACCCCATCGCGGCTATACTGCGCGTGCTGCCCAGATCCCCCCAGCCAGGGAAACGATGTCCGACGACGACCTGCTCATCCGCGTCCTGGCGCTGCTCGCGGTGAGCCTCGTGGCGATAGCTTTCGCCTGGCGCGCGCGCCTGTACAATCGCCGCCTCGCGCCCGCCACGCGCCACCCCGCCGGCAACGGCGCCAGCCGCGCCCGCGAGGCGCCGGTACCAGCGGTTGCGCCCGGTGCGCCGTTCCGTGACCCCATGGCCGAGTCGATGCTGCGCGAACTGCACCGGCGCGCCTTCGGTGTCGCGCGCTTCGCCCACGCAGTGCCCGACGAGCACGAGGCGATGCTCGACACGCTGCGAAGTGCCTCGCTCGCACCCTTCCCGGAGCCCCCTGCGCTGCTGGCGCAGTTGCTCGCCACCGGCGAAGGGGATGCGGCACTGCACGGTTTGCTCGAGGCGCTGCGCCGCGATGCGCCGCTGGCCGCGGCGGTACTGGAACTCAGCGCCGATCCGGCCGTCGGCCACGCGCGCGAGCACGTCGCCGGACGCGGACCCGGACACGCACTCGCCGCGCTCGGCGGCGCAGCGCTGCGCGCGGCGACCGCGAGCGCCCTGCTGCGTCCGGCTTTTGCCGCCGCGCCCGCGGCGCCGTTCGCGGCCTTCGCGCCCGCCGCGTGGCGGCTGGGCCAGCAGTCGGCGCTGGCGGCGGCGGAATTTGCCCGTAAGGCCGGGAACTGTGCCCCGGTCGCGGCGCACGTGCTCGGGCTGGTGCACGCGCTCGGCGCCCTGACGGTGTTCCGCGTAGCGCTGGCGCATTACCAGGCGAGACCGGAGTCCGCGCCCCGAGCCGAAGTTCTGGCGCGACTGGTCACGGAGCGCGCCGACGCGGCGGCGCATGCGCTGGCGGTCGCCTGGAACCTGCCGGCCGCGCTGCGCTCGGCTCTCGCGGAACACAGCGCGCAGCGTGCGCCCGACGCGATGAGCCCGCTCGGGCGAGCGCTCTATGCCGGGCGGCTGCTCGGGCTGGCCGCGGTCCTGCGCCAGCATGGCGCGCTGGACGAGGCGGGGTTTGGTGAGCTGCTGGCACGCAAGGGACTCGACGACGCGCACGGGCAGCGCCCCAGCGCGGGGCTCGCCGCCTCGCCGGTGGCGCGATGAGCAAGCGCGGCGTCCCGGCACGCGGCGCGCGCGACGCGGTCTACGCCGAGGCGCACGAACAGATCGCCGCCTTTCGCTTCGACGCCGCGGTCGCCGCGGTCTTCGCCGACATGATCACGCGCTCCGTTCCCGGCTATGCGCTCACGCTGCAGATGATCGCCGTGGCGGCACGCCGGTTCGCGCAACCCGGCAGTCGCTGCTACGACCTCGGTTGTTCGCTCGGCGCCGCCACGCTCGCGATCCGCCAGAACGTGCCCGCCGATTGCCGCGTGATCGGCGTCGACAACTCGGCCGACATGGTAGAGCGCTGCCGCGTCATCGTCGCCACCGACAACTCGCCGGCGCCGGTGGAGATCCGCTGCGAGGACGTGTGCGAGACCGCGCTCGGCGACGCCTCGCTGGTCACGATGAACTTCACGCTGCAGTTCATCCCGCCTGCGGGGCGCGACGCGCTGCTCGCGCGCATCGCCAGCGGCATGCGCAAGGGCGGCTGCCTGGTCCTCTCCGAGAAGCTCGCCTTCGACGATCCCGCCGAGCAGCAACTGCTGCAGGCGCTGCACCACGGTTTCAAGGAGCTGCAGGGTTACAGCGCGCTCGAGATCGCGCAGAAACGCGCCGCGATCGAGAACGTGCTGATTCCGGAGACGCTGGAGACGCACCGTCGCCGCCTGCTCGCGGCGGGATTCGGTCGGGTGACGGTGTGGCTGCAGTGCCTGAACTTCGTGTCGCTGCTGGCCGAGAAATGAAGCTGCTGGCCGGCCTCGAGGACGCCCTCGCCAGGGCGCCGCTGGGCGGCGCCGTGGCGCCAATGGGCGAGGCGCTGCGCCGTTGCCTCGAGGGGCTTCGCCACGGCGATGCCGGCGACTGGGAAGAAGCGCTGGCCGCGCTGCCGGCGCTGCGCCCGACGCAGGTCGACCTGAACGGCGCCGCGGTACGTATCGGCAGCGCCGCGCAGATCGACGCGGAGACCCGCGCCCGCCTGCACGAGGCGCTGCAGCAACTGCACCCGTGGCGCAAGGGACCGTTCTCGCTTTTCGGCGTCGAGATCGACAGCGAGTGGCGCTCGGACCGCAAATGGGCGCGCATCGCGCCGCACCTGGACCTGCGCGGGCGCCACGTGCTCGACGTGGGCTGCGGCAACGGCTACTACGCGTGGCGCATGCTGGGCGCCGGCGCCGACTGGGTGCTGGGCATCGACCCGACGCTGCGTTTCCTGGCACAGTTCCGCGCGGTGCAGCATTACCTCGACGATCCACGCGTCCTGCTGCTGCCGCTGCGCGCCGAGGACCTGCCGCCACGCCTTGGCTGCTTCGACACCGTGTTCTCGATGGGCGTCCTGTACCACCGCCGCTCGCCTTTCGAACACCTCGCGGAGCTGCTCGATGCGCTGCGACCCGGTGGCGAGCTGGTGCTGGAGACGCTGGTCGTGCAAGGCGATGCCGATCGCGTGCTGGTGCCGTCGGAGCGCTACGCGATGATGCGCAACGTCTGGTTCATCCCCAGTCCACCGGCGATGCTCGGCTGGTTGCGGCGGGCCGGTTTTCGCGACGCGCGACTGGCTGACCTGTGCGCCACCACCACCGGGGAGCAGCGCCGCACGACGTGGATGCGTTTCGAGTCGCTCGCGGACTTCCTCGACCCGGTGGATCCGCGGCGCACCCGCGAGGGCTACCCGGCACCGTTGCGCGCGGTTTTCATCGCCTCGCGCCCGCGCTGAGCACGCGCCGCTCGCCGCCCCGTCCTGCCTGTCTTGATCCAGATCATCCAGGGCAGCGACAGGCTGATCCATCCTTCGTCCGGACGATTCGCGCCGCCTGCCGACCATGGAAAATGCGCAAGTGCAGCGCGGCGACAGGGGCGGCCGGATTCACGTGCCGCGCAAGTGGTACAGGCGCGCCGGCGTGCCCGGAGACCGGGCGAAGCACAGGGAGCACGTGTCTCCCTGACACCGGGACACCAGACAGGAGTTCACAGCACATGATCGACACCAGGGCACTGGGCTACGTCGTGATCGAGACGACGGATCTCGCGAAATGGGAGCATTTCGGCACGCAGGTCATGGGCCTGATGGTCGCCCCGTCCGTGAAGGAGGACGGCGCGCTCTACCTCAAGATGGACGAGTACCCCTACCGCTTGCGCATCGTCGAGGGCAGCGCGGAGCGTTTCGCGGTCGCGGGCTGGGAAGTGGCGGGGCCGAAGGAATTCGCCGCCGCCGTACTCGAGCTGCAAGCCGCCGGCATCGCCTGCGAGCGCGCCTCGTCCGCGACGTGCTCGGCGCGGCTGCTGAGCGAGATGGTCGCCTTCACCGCGCCCGGTGGATTGCGCTGCGAACTCTTCTACTACATGCGGCTGGACTACCTGCCGCTGATCTCGCCCGTGGGCGTCAGCGCCTTCGTGACCGGCTTCAACGGCACCATGGGGCTCGGCCACATCGCCGTGGCGACGCCGGATCTCGAGGCCTCCCACCGCTTCTTCACCGCGGTGATGGGATTGGGCCAGACCGATTACCTGCACCTGCACTTCTCCCCGGACCCGGCCGATCCGGGACAGGGGCTGCATTTCCTGCACGCGAACAACCCGCGCCACCACAGCCTGGCGCTGTTCCACTCGAGGGAGCCGCTACCGGGCGATCTCGTGCACCTGATGGTCGAAGTGCCGGACCTCGACACGCTGGGCGGCTTCATGGACCGCGTGCACGCCAACGGGGTGCGCGTGATCACCTGCCTCGGGCGGCACACCAACGACCGCATGGTCTCGATCTATGTCGAGACGCCTGCCGGTTTCGCGCTCGAGTACGGCTTCGACGGCCTGCAGCTCGACTGGTCGAGCTACGTGCCTACGTTCAGCAAGCGCGAGAGCCACTGGGGCCACCGCTGGGGCCAGGGGTGAACCGGGCGCCCGCGGCGCAGCCTAGCCCATATCGGTGATGCGCAAAGGTGACGGGATGCCGATAATCGCATGCTTGGGGTGATTCGACGGACGTGCCGGCAAGCCCAGCCGCAACACCGCCAGCAGATCCAAACCAGCATTCACGAGGAGTACGAGCAATGAGCCAGTCGTCTGCACTGAAAAAGACCCCCGAGGGCGCGGACCGCGCCGCGGTCAAGAAGCGGCTGCGCGACAGCGCACGGGTGATGGTGCCCGGTCTGCGCGCCCGCGCGAACGAGGCGACCAGACTGCATCGCCTGCCGCCCGAGAGCGTGCAGGAGATGATCGATGCCGGCTTCTTCAAGATCCTGCAGCCGGCGCGCTGGGGCGGTCTCGAGCTCGACCCCATGGACTTCTTCGACGTGCAGATGACCGTTGCGGAAGGTTGCATGTCGACCGCCTGGGTGCTCGGCGTCGTGGCCTGCCACAACTGGCAGCTGGCGCTGTTCGACGACCGCGCGCAGAAGGACGTCTGGGGCGAGGACGACAACACGCTGATCTCCTCCTCCTACATGCCCGTGGGCAAGGTCACGCACGTCGAAGGCGGCTACCGCCTGAGCGGACGCTGGAACTTCTCCAGTGGATCCATGCACTGCAAATGGGCCATGCTCGGGGGCATGGTTCCGCCTCAAGCGGCTGGCGAAGCTCCCGACTATCGCACCTTCCTGGTACCGATCAGCGACTACCGGATCGTCGAAAACTGGGATGTCAGCGGCCTGGAAGGCACCGGCAGCAACGACATCGTGGTCGAGGATGCCTTCGTGCCGGAATACCGCACGCACCGCTCGATCGACGGCTTCATGTGCGACAGCCCCGGCAACAAGGTCAACACCAGCCCGCTGTTCCGCCTGCCCTTCGGCCAGATCTTCGTGCGCGCCGTGTGCTCGTCGTCGATCGGCGCGCTGCAGGCCGCGCTCGATTCCTTCATCAAGATCAACCGCGACCGCGTGGGCCTGAACGACGCCAAGCGGGTGGCGCAGGACCCGGGCGCGCAAGCCGCCGCGGCCCAGGCCAGCAGCGTGATCGACGAGTGCCGGACCATCATGGAGCGCAACTTCGACCTGATGCACGAGGCTGCCGCGGCCGGAACCCAGCTGCCGATCGAGCAGCGCATCAAGATGCGCTACGACGCATCTCTTGTGGCACCGAAGTGCGCCGCGGCGATCAACGAGCTGTTCATCTACTCGGGCGCGCAGGGCATCTTCAGGAGCCACCCGATCAACAGGGCGTGGCTGGACATCAACGCCGGCCGCACCCACGTGGCGAACAACGTCGGCAAGTTCGGCCGCAACTGGGGCTCCTGCATGTTCGGCGCCGAGAACGAGGACTTCTTCCTCTGATCGTCCCGTCGGGTTGCCTCGACCTCTGTATGGCCCGGGTACAACCCGGGCCGCTTTTTTGAAGCCCGCCCTGCGGGTCGGGTTTCAACCCGACAAGGGTTCGGCTCTGTGGGTCGGGTTTCAACCCGACAAGGGTTCGGCTCTGTGGGTCGGGTTTCAACCCGACAAGGGTTCGGCTCTGTGGGTCGGGTTTCAACCCGACAAGGGTTCGGCTCTGTGGGTCGGGTTTCAACCCGA
>JAGPES010000156.1 GCA_018057015.1 Pseudomonadales bacterium
GTCCGCGGCATCCTGCGCGGCGATCGCCTCGTTCAGGCCCGCCATGAGCTCGCGCACCTCGCCATGTTCGATGCGCATCATCTGCGTGGGCCCGCCGCTCATTCCGGTGGCTTGCTCGAAAGCAGGAAACAGCCCGTTTTCTTCCAGGGCGAGATGCGCTTCGGTATCCGCCATGAATGCGCCCGCCGCCTCGGCACAGGCCACCCAGTCCTTGCGCCGCGCGGCCGCCTCGGCCTGCGCCAGCAGTGCGTCACAGTGACGGTGCTGCGCCTGCATGATGCTGACGATACTCATGCTCTGCTCCTTGCTCGAGAATTCCTGAGCATTTTACTGGGATTTGCACGCCATTCCTTGTCGCAACTCAAGGTTGCGGCTCTCGGACACCCCGGGCCGACGGCGAGCCGGCGAGGCCCTCGCCTCTCAGGACCCGGGGCGCGCGGCGTCCTTGAAGTAGGGCTCGACCGCACCCTTGAGCCTGATCGTCATCGCGTTGCCCTTGCGATCCAGCGCGCGGCCCGCCGCGACCCGGATCCAGCCTTCGCTGACGCAGTACTCCTCGACGTTGTGCCGCTCCTTGCCGTTGAAACGGATGCCAACGCCTCGCGACAGCATGTCCTCGTCGTGGAAGGGGCTTTTCGGATTGACGCAGAGACGATCCGGGGGCGTGTCGCTCATCGGGGCTTGATCTCCTGGCTCGGTTGCTCGAGGGCCGGCATTCTTGCGCCTCGCGCCGCCCACGGCAAGCGACGCCGACGCCGCGACAGCGGGCACGCTCGGGAGCGTGCGGAATTGGTGCCCGGGACCGGAGTCGAACCGGTACGGCCGTTACCGGCCGAGGGAGTTTCGTACCACTTCGGCTTTCGCCGCTACGCATCTGCTGCGCATTCGTGGTCTGGACTTTCTCTTTGCCATATACTGTATGCATGAACAGTTTTCAGGCAGGGGCCGTCAAGTCTCTACACTTTCCCGGGCCGACTCCATGAGACTGCGCAAGTACAGCATCGAACAGCTGCGCGCCGCCGTTGCAGACTCGCGGTCCATGCGGCAGGTGTTGTCACGGCTCAACGTAGTTCCAGCGGGTGGAAACTGCGACGTTCTGCGCAAAGCCATCCGTCACTGGCAACTGGACACATCGCACTTCACGGGTCAGGCGTGGAATCGACGCCGGGTCACCGGTCCGAAACACCCGATCGACGTATACCTGTCGAATGAAAAGCCGATCCAGTCATCAAGGCTGGCGAAGAGATTGCTCGCAGAGCAGATCTTGCCGAGAAGATGCTACTCGTGCAATCGCACTCGCTGGCTCGACGGCGCTATTCCGCTGGAACTCCACCATGTGAACGGTGACCGGAGCAGCAATCAACTCAGCAACCTGAGATTGCTCTGCCCCAATTGCCACGCGCTGACGCCAACCTACCGTGGAAAAAATCGAACCAAGGCTTAGCTCGGGATTGCCACCACCGCGACGTGCTGAGGTTTCCCCGAATTTGACCCCATTCACTCCGACCGTTTCCGTATCGGGTGCTCAACAATCAAGTCCCTTGCGTCTACCAATTTCGCCACCCGGGCAGGGAAGTCCCAATCAGCTCGAACGCAACGCGCCGCTTTCGCGACACCCGGCGCATGCTAGCAAATCACGGGGGCCGACGCATGGGGAAATTACAGGGCAGCACGCTGACCGTTGACGATCGCGCAATGGCTCGCACCAGGCTTCAGCCGTGCGGGCGCGGCACCGTATCAACACATTGAACCCGGGAAATTGGAGGCGCGGGTCGGAATCGAACCGGCGTACGCGGAGTTGCAGTCCGCTGCATAACCACTCTGCTACCGCGCCGTGACCGGATTTTCCGGGCTCCCCCGAGGGCGGGGGCAGGAAACAGTGGAGCGGGAAACCGGGTTCGAACCGGCGACCTCAACCTTGGCAAGGTTGCGCTCTACCAACTGAGCTATTCCCGCGTACCGTGAAGGCCTGCGTATTCTAGAGCGTGAACATCACGTGTCAACAGGAACGTGATGTTCAATTTGCACCCCCGGGGCGGCTTGCGGCATCCGACAGATCGCCCCACGCGGCGCGCACGTAGAGCACTGCAGACCACAGCGTGAGGGCGGCGGCGGCGTAGAACAGGATGTAGCCCAGCGCGAGCCAGGGACCGCCCTTGTCGGGATCCGCCGCGAGCAGCGTGATGATCGCGATCATCTGCACGAAGGTCTTGAACTTGCCCACCCACGACACCGCGACGCTGGTGCGCTTGCCGATCTCGGCCATCCATTCGCGCAGCGCCGAGACCAGGATCTCGCGCCCCACCACCACGAGCGCCGGGATCGTGAACCACGCGGTCTTCTGCTCGGTCACCAGCAGCACGATCGCGATCACGACCATCAGCTTGTCGGCCACCGGATCGAGGAAGGCGCCGAAGGAAGTCGACTGGTCGAGCCGGCGCGCGAGATAGCCGTCGAGCCAGTCGGTCAGCGCGGCGAGCACGAACACCACCGCGGAGGCCAGGAAGCTCCAGCTGAACGGCAGGTAGAACATGACCACGAACACCGGGATCAGCGCGATGCGGAACAGCGTCAGGGTGTTCGGGATGTTCATCTGTCAGCCACCGGAGCGCGGTTTTTCCGCATTCTATTGGTTGTGGAAGGTGGCATAAACATCCTCGGCAATTTTTCTGCTGATGCCCGGCACGCGCGCGATCTCCTCGAGACTGGCGCGCTCGATGCCCTGGATGCCGCCGAAATAGCGCAACAGCTCGCGCCGCCGGCGCGGCCCCACGCCCGGGATGCCCTCGAGCGAGGACCCGCCGCTCTTCTTCGCACGCCGCTTCTGCAGCGCACTGATCGCGAAACGGTGCGCCTCGTCGCGCACCTGCTGGATGAGGTGAAGCGCGGTCGAGTCCGGCCGGAGCACGAGTTCGCGCCGCTCGTTGCCCACGATCAGCGTCTCCAGGCCCGGCCTGCGCGTGGTGCCCTTGGCCACGGCCGTGACCGTGACACCCTCGATCTGCAGTTCCTCCAGCACCTCCAGTGCCTGCGCCATCTGGCCCTTGCCGCCGTCGATCAGCAGCAGGTCGGGCAGCTTGCCCTCGCCCGACTTCAGGCGCGTGTAACGACGTTCCAGCGCCTGGCGCATGGCGGCGTAATCGTCGCCGGGCGTGATGCCCTCGATGTTGAAGCGGCGATAGTCCGACTTCAGCGGTCCGCCAGCATCGAAGACCACGCAGGAAGCCACCGCGAGCTGCCCGCCGCTGTGGCTGATGTCGAAGCACTCGATGCGCTCGGGCACGCTGTCGAGACCGAGCGCTTCCTGCAACTCGCCCAGTTGCTCGTGGATGCGCTGTCGGTTGGCGAGGTAGCCGCCCAGGTTCTGCTGCGCGGTCTGGGTCGCGAGCTTCACCCATTGGCTGCGCGAGGCGCGCACGCGCGCGTTCAGCACGACCTTGCGCCCGGACGCATCACCTAGCGCCTCGGCCAGCACCTCGGCATCGGGCAACTCCTCGCCCAGGAGAATCTCGCGCGGGATCTCGCGCTCGCCGTTCGCGCCCAGGTAGAACTGCGGCACGAAAGCCGACAGCAGCTCGGCCGCGCTCTCCTCCAGCCGGCAGCGCGGGAAGAAGCTCTTGCTGCCCAGGATGCGCCCGTCGCGCACGAACAGCACGTGCACGCAGGCCGCGCCGGGACCCGCGGCCGCGGCGATCACGTCGATCATGCCGTCGCCGCTCTCGATGACCTGCCGTTCGCGCACCGCCTGCAGGCTGCGGATCTGGTCGCGCAGCACGGCGGCGCGCTCGAAGGCGAGCGCGGCGGCGGCGCGCTCCATCGCGTCGGCGAGCTCGCGCGCGAGCTCGGTGCTCTTGCCCTCGAGGAACTGCACCGTGTGGCGCACGGACTCCGCGTATTCCTCTTCGTCCACCAGCCCCACGCAGGGGCCGGAGCAGCGCCCGATCTGGTACTGCAGGCAGGGACGCGAGCGGTTGCGGAAGAAGCTGTCCTCGCACTGGCGCACCCGGAAGATCTTCTGCAGCAGGTTCAGGCTCTCGCGCACCGCCGTGGCGCTGGGGAACGGGCCGAAGTAGCGCCCCGTCGCGCGCTTGGCACCGCGGTGGAAACCCAGCCGCGGGAAGGTCTCCTTCTGCGACAGGAAGATGTAGGGGTACGATTTGTCGTCGCGCAGCAGGATGTTGTACGGCGGGTGCTGGCTCTTGATCAGGTTCTGTTCGAGCAGCAGCGCCCCGGTTTCGCTGCCGGTCACGGTGACCTCGATCGCGGCGATGCGCGCGACCAGCGCCTCGGTCTTCGCCCCGAGTCCGGTGCCACGGAAATAGCTCGCGACGCGCTTGCGCAGGTTGCGCGCCTTGCCCACGTAGAGCAGCTGGCCCGAGGCGTCGTACATCTGGTAGACGCCGGGCAGCTCGGTCAGGTTGCGCAGGAAGGAGGCGGCGTCGAAGCCCGTCACGATGGATCCCCGGTAAAGCCGCGCAACCCTGTGCACGGCTGGCCGGATTATAGCGGCCCGCGCGCGACGCCAGCGCGGGGAAAGCGTGACACGGGCCGGCTCACACCCCGATCAGCCCGTGGCTCGCGGCAAGTTTCGCGAGCTCGATGTCGCCGCTGACACCGAGCTTGTCGATGATGCGATAGCGCAAGGTGTGCACGGTCTTGACGGAGTTCGAGAGCTCGAGCGCGATCTGGCAAGGGCGCCGTCCCGCGAGCAGCAGCATGCAGACCTGCATTTCGCGACCGGTCAGGAGGTCGAAGGGATTCGAGCGGTGCACCATGCCCGCGGCCGGCGACAGCGCGCGGCGCGGGGCCAGCACGTGGCGGATGGTGGCCTCGAGTTCCGGCGCGCGCACGTCCTTGCCCACGCAGGCCGCGATGCGGCTGCGGCCGAGGCGCTCCGGCGGTTCGCTGTCGCACACGGTCACCGCGATCGTGCGCGTGGCGGGCAACGCGATGCCGATGCGTCGCGCCGCCTCCAGCCCGCCGATGCCGGGCATGCGCAGGTCCATCAGCACGACCGCGGGCCGCAGACGCCGCGCCAGCACGATCGCCTCCTCGCCGCTGGCGGCCTCGCCGAGGCAGCGCATGCCGGGAATGTCGGCCAGGGTACTGATGATGCCGCGACGAACGATGTATTGATCGTCCACCACGAGCACGCCGACGCCGGGAGATGCGGAAGCATTCAGCACACCAGAGCCCTCCAATCGGTGCAGGGAGCGCCGCTGTACTGCTTGCTCGGTGGCGTCTGCAATAACGGGGGAGCGACCCTAATACGGCCCGCAGCCCGCTGTCGAGTCCCATTCGGGCTACGACGCAACGGTTTGCGCACGGCATCGCCCCTCCTGCGCGGCGGGAGCCGGGGCGCTCAGCCGGGCAGGATCCGGCGCCAGGTCAGGTTGATGCGCGGCCCCGTGGCGCGGCGGGTCTTCGCCACGCTGTGCTGCCAGTGACGCTGCAGCGGCGGCTCCATCAGCAGCAGCGAACCGTCGCCGAGGTCGAGACCGAAGCGGGTCTGGTGCGCGTCGCGCCGGCGCAGCAGCAAGCGCCGCGTGGCGCCGAGACTCACGGAGGCGATCAGCGGCGCCGGCCCGAGCTCGGGCTCGTCGTCGCTGTGCCAGGACATGCCGTCGGCGCCGTCGCGATAGAGATTCAGCAGCACGCTGTTGAAGCCGTGGCCGGCCAGCGCCTCGGTGCACGCGCGGATCTGCGCCAGGACCGGCGTGAAGGGCTGTGCCGCGAGGCTCAGCCCCGAATAGCGATAATTGCAGCCGGCATCGGCGTACCAGGCGCTCAGGCGCGGCGCGGCGATGCGCCGCCCGAACAGCGTGAGCCAGTGCTGCTCCCAGCGGACCTCCTGCATCAGCGCGGCGGACCAGGCCGGCGCCTCGGCAACGAAGGCATCCGCGAACAGCGCCAGCGCGCCGTCGGCAAGCTCGATGCGCTGGTAACTGGCTCTCATCTCAGTAGACAGCCGGCTCGATCTCCAGATCGATGCCGAAGCGCTCGCGCACCGCGGCGGCGATACGCTCTGCCAGCCCGAGGATCTGCGCCGCGGTCGCACCGCCCTCGTTGACCAGCACCAGCGCCTGGCGCTCGTGCACCCGCGCCGCCCCCTCGCGCAGGGACTTGCCCCCGGCCTGCTCCACCAGCCACGCGGCGGCGAGCTTCACGGCGTCGCCGGCCGCCCAGTGCACCACGCCCGGATGCTCGGCGCGCAGCTGCGCGAAGCGCGCGCGCCCGATGACCGGGTTCTTGAAGAAACTGCCGACGTTGGGCAGCCGCGCGGGATCGGGCAGGCGCTCGCGGCGAATGCGGATCACCGCCGCCAGCACGTCGGCAGGAGAAGGCACCGCGACCGTTTCCAGCGCGGCGCGCAGCGCCGGGTAATCGCTGCGCGTGGCGCGCGCGCGCGGCAGCCGCAACGTGACGTCGGTGATGACGACACGCTCGGCCAGTTCGCCCTTGAAGATGCTGTGGCGATACCCGAAGCGGCACTCCGCGCGCGAGAGCCGCAGCGCTTCTCCGCTTGCGCGGTCCACGGCGCCGACCGCCTCGACGAATTCCTGCAACTCCACGCCGTAGGCACCGATGTTCTGGATCGGTGCCGCGCCGACGGTGCCGGGAATCAGCGCGAGGTTTTCCAGACCGTGCCAGCCGCGGCGGTGACAGGCCAGCACGAAGCCATGCCACTCGACGCCGGCCGCGACGCGCACGCGCACGTGCCCTGCGGCTTCCTCGAGCACTTCCTCGCCCTGGAGCCGCATCCGCAGCACGCAACCACCGATGCGCTCGCGCAGCACCACGTTGCTGCCGCCCCCGAGCACGCAGAGCGCCAGCTGGCGCGCGCGCGCGAATTCCAGCGCCTCGCGCAATTCGTCGCGGCTCCCGACCGTGGCGCACCACTCGGCACGCGCGGGCAGCCGCAGCGTGTTGCAGCGGACAAGCGGTACGTCGGCCTCGATGCACATGGATCAGAAACGCGTGCTGCGGATGTGCGCCAGCAACCCGTCGGCGGCCTCCTCGATCAGGTCGAGCACCTCCTCGAAGCCCTCTTCGCCACCGTAATACGGATCCGGAACCTCCAGTCCACGCGCACCGCCGCCAAAACGCAGGAACAGGTCGAGCTCGCCCGCATGAGCGCGCGGACGCATGCGCTCGAGCTGCGCAAGGTTGTCGCGGTCCATCGCGAGGATGAAATCGAAGCGGTGGAAGTCCCCGACCACGACCTGGCGCGCGCGCAGCGGCGAGAGATCGTAGCCGCGCCGCGCGGCGTGGCGCTGCGACCGCGGGTCGGGCGGCTGCCCTACATGCCAGTCGCCGATACCGGCGGAATCGACGAGCAGGCGCGACTGAAGCCCCGACGCCTCGATCTTGCGCCCCAGCACCGCATCGGCCGTGGGCGATCGGCATATGTTCCCAAGGCAGACGAA
>JAGPES010000157.1 GCA_018057015.1 Pseudomonadales bacterium
CGGATGTTCCTTTTTTGCGACCGCCAGGGAAGGCTCGTGTGCGAGAAGCCTCGCAAGGTGTTTGCCCACGCACTGCAGAGCGGCGAGTGGCGCGTCATCGAGGACAGTGCGCTGATCGAGCGCACCATGGCACGCATCGCCGGCAACCTGCGCCAGCAGGCCGGGACCGCCTGAAGTCCGCGCGCGTGTCGTGCCCCCATTTGCCGTTGAGGCCGGTACGTTGCGCGGCTAAACTCCGCCCCGTAGGCGATGCCGTCCGGGCATCGGAGTCAAGGAGCAGCAGAGAATGGCGGATTCGGCCTATCGTCCCGGTGCGGGAACGCGCGCGGATTGGGAAAAACTCGTCAGCAAGCAGCTTGGTGGCGCGTCGCCCGACACGCTGAACACCCTGACGCCCGAGGGCATCACGCTGAAGGCGCTCTACACCGCGGAGGACACGGCAGCGCTGCCGTTCGCGAATACGTTTCCCGGCATCGAACCCTTCGTGCGCGGCCCGCAGGCCACGATGTATGTGGGCCGACCGTGGACGATCCGCCAGTACGCGGGTTTCTCGACCGCGGAGGAATCGAACGCCTTCTACCGCAAGGCGCTCGCCGCCGGCGGCCAGGGCGTCTCGGTGGCCTTCGACCTCGCCACGCACCGCGGCTACGACTCGGACCACCCGCGCGTGGTCGGTGACGTGGGCAAGGCAGGGGTGGCGGTCGACAGCGTCGAGGACATGAAGATCCTCTTCGACGGCATCCCGCTCGACAAGGTGTCGGTGTCGATGACGATGAACGGCGCGGTATTGCCGGTGCTGGCCGGTTACATCGTCGCTGCGCAAGAGCAGGGCGTGGCGCCGGATCAGCTCTCGGGCACGATCCAGAACGACATACTCAAAGAGTTCATGGTGCGCAACACCTACATCTACCCGCCGGCACCCTCGATGCGGATCATCGGCGATATCATCGCCTACACCTCGCGCAGCATGCCGCGTTTCAACTCGATCTCGATCTCCGGCTACCACATCCAGGAGGCCGGCGCCGATGCCGCGCTCGAGCTCGCCTACACGCTGGCCGACGGCAAGGAATACGTGCGCACCGCGATCGCCGCGGGTCTCGAGATCGACGAGTTCGCGCCGAGGCTGTCGTTCTTCTTCGGCATCGGGATGAACTTCTACATGGAAGTGGCCAAGCTGCGCGCCGCGCGCCTGCTGTGGGCGCGGATCATCGACGGTTTCAACCCGAAGAGCGCGAAATCGAAGATGCTGCGCACGCACTGCCAGACCTCGGGCTGGTCGCTCACGGAGCAGGATCCGTACAACAACGTGGTGCGCACCACGATCGAGGCCATGGCGGCGGTCTTCGGTGGCACGCAGTCGCTGCACACCAACGCCCT
Source organism: Pseudomonadales bacterium (assembly GCA_018057015.1). Lineage (GTDB taxonomy): Bacteria > Pseudomonadota > Gammaproteobacteria > Pseudomonadales > UBA5518 > UBA5518. Next base: position 1,378 of record JAGPES010000157.1, read on the forward strand.
CGACGAGGCCATCGCGCTGCCGACGGAGTTCTCGGCCCGTATCGCGCGCAACACGCAGCTGATCATCCAGGAGGAGACCGGCATCACCGGCACGATCGACCCCTGGGGCGGCTCCTACCTGATGGAAACGTTGACGCAGCAGATCGCCGACCGCGCCTGGGAGCTGATCACCGAAGTCGAGGAGCAGGGCGGCATGGCGCGCGCCATCGAGACCGGAATGCCGAAGATGCGCATCGAGGAATCGGCGGCGCGCAAGCAGGCGCGCATCGACCGCGGCGAGGACGTGATCGTCGGCGTCAACAAGTACCGCCTCGCCACCGAGGATGCGGTGGAGATCCTCGAGATCGACAACCGCGCCGTGCGCGAGGCGCAGCTCAGGCGCCTCGCCGACATCCGCGCGCGGCGCGACGAGAAGGCCGTGCAGGCAGCACTGGACGCGCTCACGCACGCTGCGAAAACCGGCGAGGGCAACGTGCTGGAGCTGGCTGTCGATGCGACCCGCGTGCGTGCCACGGTGGGCGAGATCTCCTCGGCGCTCGAGAAGGAGTGGGGCCGCTACAGCGCGAGCGCCAACACCATTTCCGGCGTCTACGGCAGCGCCTACGAGAAGGACGAGGACTGGGCCGGGCTGCGTGCGGACATCGGGTCCTTCGTGGAGCGCCACGGGCGCCGCCCGCGCATGCTGGTGTGCAAGATGGGCCAGGACGGCCACGACCGCGGCGCCAAGGTGGTGGCGACGGCCTTCGCCGACGTCGGCTTCGACATCGACCTCTCGCCGATGTTCTCCACCCCGGCCGAGGTCGCACGCCAGGCCATCGAGAACGACGTGCACGTGGTGGGAGCGTCGTCGCTCGCCGCGGGCCACAAGACCCTGGTGCCCGACCTGATCGAGGAACTGCGCAGGCAGGGTGCGGGTGACATCGTCGTGATCGCCGGGGGCGTGATCCCGCGCCAGGACTACGAGTTCCTGTTCAAGGCGGGGGTCAAGTGCATCTTCGGCCCCGGTACGCGCATCCCGCTGGCGGCACGCCAAGTGCTCGCCGCGATCGAGGCGACGGCGGGCTGAGGCGCGTGGGCGCCATCGACACCGCCGGCCTGCGCGCGGGCAACCGGCGCGCGCTGGCCAAGGCCATCACGCTGGTCGAGAGCTCGCGCTCCGAGCATCGCGCCGAGGCGCAGGTGCTGCTGGAAGAACTGCTGCCGCACACGGGCCGGAGCATCCGTGTCGGCATCAGCGGCATCCCGGGCGTGGGCAAGTCGACCTTCATCGAGGCCTTCGGCATGCACCTGATCGATGCGGACCACCGGGTCGCGGTGCTCGCCGTGGATCCGAGCTCGCCGGTGGCCGGCGGCAGCATCCTCGGCGACAAGACGCGCATGGAGACGCTCTCGCGCGAGGAGGCGGCGTTCATCCGGCCCTCGCCGTCGCAGGGCGCCCTCGGCGGCGTGGCGCAGAAGACGCGCGAGACCATGTTGCTCTGCGAGGCTGCGGGCTATGACGTGATCCTGGTCGAGACCGTGGGCGTCGGGCAATCGGAGTACGAGGTCGCGAGCATGGTCGACTTCTTCCTGGTGCTGATGCTCCCGAACGCGGGCGACGAACTGCAGGGTATCAAGCGCGGCATCATGGAACTCGCCGACGCGCTGGTGATCAACAAGGCCGACGGCGAGAGCCTCGGGCTCGCCAACCGTACCCGCCAGCATTACCAGAACGCCATGAACCTGCTCTCGCACGGCGGCTTCTGGGTGCCGCGCGTCACCACCTGCTCGGCGACCGAGAAGCGCGGCATCAAAGAGGTGTGGGAGATGATCGGGGAGTATCGCCGGGGCGGGGAGGCGAGCGGCGAGCTCGCGGCGCGGCGCGCGCGGCAGAACGGCGAGTGGCTGCGCAAGCTGATCGCAGAGCTGCTGGAACAGCGCTTTCGCGCCGACCCGCGCGTGCGTGCCGAACTGCCGCGACTGGAAGCGCGCGTGGTGCGCGGCGAGATCACGCCCTACGCCGCGGCGATGCGCCTGCTCGGCTGACGCAGGCTCAACCCTTGCGGCCGCGCAGGCCCTTTTCCATCATGATCCGCGTGGCGATCTCCTCCACCGACATGCGCGTGGTGTTCAGGTACGGGATGCGGTTGCGCCGCAGCATCCCCTCGACCTGGCGCACCTCGTCCTCGCATTGGCGCAACGACGCGTATTTGCTCCCCGGACGGCGCTCGTGGCGGATCTCCGCCAGGCGCATCGGGTCGATCGTGAGCCCGAACAGGCGGTTGTGGTGGACGGCGAGCGAGGCGGGCAGCCGGCTGGACTGCAGGTCGTCGTCAGTGATCGGGTAGTTCGCCGCGTGCACCCCGAACTGCATCGCGAGGTAGATGCACGAGGGCGTCTTGCCGCTTCGCGAAACGCCGATCAGGATCACGTCGGCTTTCTGGTACTCGCTGCCGCTGGCACCGTCGTCGTTGGCCATCGCGTAGTGCACCGCGTCGATGCGCGCGTGGTACAGGCTGCTCTGCGGCCCGTGGAACCGCCCCACGGTAAAGCTCGACTGGGTACCGATGGCCCTTTCCAGCGGCGCGAGGAAGGTCGTGAAGATGTCGAACATGCTGCCGGCCGACGTCGCAAGGATCTGGCGCAGGCGCTGATCGATGATGGTGTCGAAAATGATCGGACGGTGGCCATCGCGCTCGAAGGCGGCATCGATCTGCTCCACCGCGTGGCGGGCGCGTTCCTCGGTGTCGACGTAGGGCAGGCGCACGAACTCGAAGCGCACGTCCTCGAACTGCGCGAGCAGCGCCTCGCCGAGGGTCTCGGCCGTGATGCCGGTGCCGTCGGATATAAAGAAGGCGGTTCGGTGCATGGCTGGCTTCCCGCAGTCTGGCCGGCGGATTTTGTCACAGCGCTCAGGTAACATGTAGGCCGCCTCGACAATCCCGGGAGAATTCAGGGTGACACAGCAACTGGTCTGGTTCGAAGATCTCGGCATGCGCGATGTGCCGCGCGTGGGTGGCAAGAACGCATCGCTCGGCGAGATGATCGGCGGCCTCGCGCACGCGGGGGTGCGGGTACCGGGCGGATTCGCCACCACCGCCGACGCCTACCGCGAATTCCTCGGGCACGACGGGCTGGCGGCGCGCATCGCCGCGCGTCTGGCGGCGCTCGACGTCGACGACGTCGCGGAACTGGCGCGTGCGGGGGCGGAAATACGCGGCTGGATCCGCGCGACACCGCTGCCGGCGGCGCTGCGCGATGCGGTGGCCGAAGCCTATGCGCGGCTCGGCGGGGGCAAGGACATCGCGGTCGCCGTGCGCTCCTCCGCTACCGCCGAGGACCTGCCGGATGCCTCCTTCGCAGGGCAGCAGGAGACCTACCTCAACATCTGCGGTTTCGAGCGCGTCGTCGAGGCCGTGCACGAGGTCTTCGCCTCGCTGTTCAACGACCGCGCGATCTCCTATCGCGTGCACAAGGGCTTCGATCACGGCCAGGTCGCGCTGTCGGCCGGGGTGCAGCGCATGGTGCGCAGCGAGACCGGCGCAAGCGGGGTGATGTTCACGCTGGACACGGAGTCGGGCTTCCAGGGCGCGGTGTTCATCACCGCGGCCTACGGGCTCGGCGAGACGGTGGTGCAGGGCGCCGTGAATCCCGACGAGTTCTACGTGTTCAAGCACGGCCTGCAACAGGGCAAGGCGGCGATACTGCGGCGCAATCTCGGCGACAAGAAGATCCGCATGGTCTACACGGCCGAGAGCGCGGTCGGCGCCACCACGGTCACCGAGCCGGTGCCCGAGGAGTTGCAGCGCCGGTTCTGCATCTCCGACGAGGAAGTGCTGGAGCTCGGTCGCATCGCGGTGCGCATCGAGGAGCACTACGGTCGTCCGATGGACATCGAATGGGCGCGTGACGGCGATGACGGCAGGCTCTACGTGCTGCAGGCGCGACCCGAAACCGTGCGCAGCCAGCAGGGAGCCGGCAGCGTCGAGCGCTACCTGCTGAAGGAGAAGGGCACCGTGCTCTGCGAGGGCCGCGCGATCGGCCACAAGATCGGTTCGGGCACGGTGCGGGTGATTCGCGACGTCTCGGCGATGGAGAACGTGCGCGAAGGCGACGTACTGGTCACCGACATGACCGACCCCGACTGGGAACCGATCATGAAGCGTGCGGCCGCCGTGGTCACCAACCGCGGCGGGCGCACCTGCCACGCGGCGATCATCGCGCGCGAGCTGGGGATCCCGGCGGTCGTCGGTTGCGGCAACGCCACGGAGTCCATCCCCGATGGCGCGCTGGTCACGGTCTCCTGCGCCGAGGGCGACGTGGGGCATGTCTACGACGGGCGGCTCGACTACGAAGTCAACGCCGATGACCTTACCGCGATGCCGCCGCTGCCGTTCAAGTTGATGATGAACGTGGGCAATCCCGACCGGGCCTTCGACTTCTGCCAGCTGCCGAACGACGGCGTCGGGCTCGCGCGGCTCGAATTCATCATCAACCGCATGATCGGCGTGCATCCGAAGGCGTTGATCAACTTCGACTCGCTGTCGGGCGAGCTGCGCCAGGCCGTCGCACGTCGCGTCCTCGGCTATGCCTCGCCCACCGGTTATTTCGTCGACAAGCTTGCCGAGGGCGTCGCGACGATCGCCGCGGCGTTCTACCCCAAGCCGGTGATCGTGCGCATGTCGGACTTCAAGTCCAACGAATACGCGCACCTGGTCGGCGGACAGCAGTACGAGCCGGTCGAGGAGAATCCCATGCTCGGCTTCCGCGGCGCCTCGCGCTACGTCGACAAGGGGTTCCGCGACTGCTTCGAGCTCGAATGCCGCGCGCTGCGTTTCGTGCGCGAGGACATGGGTCTCGACAACGTCGAGGTCATGGTGCCCTTCGTGCGCACGGTGGAGGAAGGGCGCCAGGTTGTGGAACTGCTCGCCGCTAACGGCCTCGAGCGCGGCAAGAAAGGCCTGCGCGTGATCATGATGTGCGAGATTCCCAGCAATGCGTTGCTGGCGGACAAGTTCCTGCAGCATTTCGACGGCTTCTCGATTGGCTCGAACGATCTCACGCAGCTCACGCTGGGGCTCGATCGGGATTCCGGCCTGGTAGCCGGCATCTTCGACGAGCGCGACGAGGCGGTGAAGACGCTGCTGAAGCTCGCGATCGACGCCTGCAACCGCAATGGACGCTACATCGGCATCTGCGGACAGGGGCCCTCGGACCACCCGGACCTCGCCGCCTGGCTGGTGGAGCAGGGGATCCAGAGCATGTCGCTGAACCCCGACGTGATCGTCGATACCTGGACTGCGCTGGCGAAGCTGCACCCGGCGTAGGTCCGGCGTCATTCGGAGGATCTCCGCAGGTCCGGCTCCAGAGGGTGTCGCAAAACCTTGCACGACCTCGACCGACGTGGTGCAGGAGCGCGCCATGCGCGCGATATCGCGGCCATGGGCCGCTACATCCGGGAATCAGCGTGTTCGGGCGGTCCGAAGGCGTTTTGCGGCATCCTCCTCGGCCGGACAGTGGTTTCGTCCCGGCAATTGTCCGGATGAATCCGGACCTACGGGGAGTCGAGAGCCTCCACGCGCACCTCGATCAGCTCATCCGAGCTGCCGCGGGTGCTATAGCGCGTGGTGAGGCCGCTGCCCGTGCTCTCGCTGCGGGCGCTGGAGCCGCCGAGCGGGATCCACTCGCCGAGGCGGCCGCTGACGCTGCTGGTGAGCGCACCGGTGCGGACGATGCCGCCCTCGACGCGATCGTTTCGGGTCTCGATGTCCAGCAGCACCTGCTCGCCGGCGACACGCGCGCGCACCACGAACCCCCGGCTCACGTCCTCGTACCGCACGCCGATGCCCCAGTAACCTTCGCCTGCGAGCGGCACCAGCGCTCCGTCCCGGATCAGTACCGGTCGTCCCTCCAGGGTGCGCACGCTGCTCTCGCCGCTGCCGCTTCGCGTCGTGACCTGCCTGCCGGCGCGGATCTGCACCGTGCTGCCGGCTCGAGTGTCCCCACCGGGGCCGATGCGCACGTCGCCACGCCGCAGCGTTGC
>JAGPES010000158.1 GCA_018057015.1 Pseudomonadales bacterium
CATTACGGGATCCCGGTGTTCGCGAGCGCGGGCACCGCGAAGGGGGCCCGGCTGGAGGAGGCGAAACCCGGCGTGCTGGTCCCGGAGCGCCCGCAGCGCATCGGGGATATCGAGGTGCTGCCCGTCGCGGTGCCGCACGACGCCCGCGAGCCCTGCCAGTTCGTGCTGGGCCACGCGAAGCGGCGCCTTGGTGTGCTGACGGATCTGGGCAGCGTCTCGAAGCTGGTGCGCGATCATTACGCGCGTTGCGACGCACTGGTGCTGGAGTGCAACCACGATGCCGCGATGCTGGCCAACGGACCGTATCCGTACCCGTTGAAAAAACGCGTGGGCGGGGACTTCGGGCACCTCAGCAATGCGCAGGCTGCCGCGCTGCTGGCCGGCGTGGAACGGGGGGCGCTGCAGCATCTTGTGGCGGCGCACCTCAGCGAACAGAATAACGCTCCCGCCAGGGCGCGTGCCGCGCTGGAAGAGGTGCTGGGGCAGGATGACGAGAGGCTGCTGGTGGCCGACCAGGAATCGGGCTTCGGCTGGCTGGCAATCCAATAGCGTGCGTTGCAACCACAACGGGACAGGAACATGGAAAAGCGCGATCTGATCGTCAAGGGCAAGGCCAAGTCGATGTACACCACCGACGATGCCGCCTACTGCATCATGCACTTTCGCGACGACACCTCGGCCTTCGACGGCAAGAAGGTGGAGCAGCTCGAACGCAAGGGCCTCGTGAACAACATCTTCAACGCGTTCATCATGGAGAAGCTGCAAGCCGCCGGCATCCCCACGCACTTCGTCAGGCGCATCGATGATCGCGACTCGCTGGTGCGCCGCATGACGATGATCCCGGTCGAATGCGTGGTGCGCAACATCGCCGCCGGCAGCATCTGCCGTCGGCTGGGCGTCAAGGAAGGCATCGACCTCGACCCGCCGACCTTCGAGCTGTTCCTGAAGAACGACGAACTCGGCGATCCGATGATCAACGAGTACCACATCGCGGCATTCAAGTGGGCGAACCTGAAGGACGTGGAAACGGCCCGTGAACTCACGTTCGAGGTGAACGGCGTGCTGAAGAAGCTGTTCCTCGACCACGGCATGCTGCTGGTCGACTACAAGCTCGAGTTCGGCGTCTGCGACGGCAAGGTGCTGCTGGGCGACGAGTTCACGCCGGACGGCTGCCGGATCTGGGACGCACAAACCCGCGAGAAACTCGACAAGGACCGCTTCCGCCAGAGCCTCGGCAACGTGGTCGAGTCCTACGAGATCGTGGGACGTCGCCTTGGCCTCAGCTTCGACTGAGCAGCGTTGCGCCGGGGGCGTTTCTCAATTGCGCGCGAATGTGTAAAATGCGCGGCCTGTGCGAGCAGCCATGTTTTGGAGAGGTGGCAGAGTGGTCGAATGTACCTGACTCGAAATCAGGCGTAGGTGAGAGCCTACCGTGGGTTCGAATCCCACCCTCTCCGCCAAAACGACAAAGGGCCCCGATCGGGGCCCTTTGTCGTTTTGGGAGTGCGGTGTTGTGGACGAAACCACCGGTTCGACAGATCGGCAGGATTGCCGATCTGGACGCCGCAACGAAGTGGAGGCGCCCGCAGGGCGAGCGCCATGGATGGCGCGAGTCAATCCCGCCCGTGGGACTAAGCACAGCTGCCACGCCCGATCGGGTCCACTCTCGCATCAAAACATCAATGTGGGGGCGCGTACACGCCGGCGCTCGACGTCATCAGGATCCTGCCGCGCAGTTTGCGATGAGCGCTAGTCGGGCGGTCAGGGCGTTGCAGTTGCTGCTTTTGGGCACGATTGCGCCCGGGTGTGTATTCCAGGAGCACTATCCGTCGCAGTGGGGAGAGCTGGCACCTGTTCGAGGTGATTGTGCGGACATCCGCGGGGTTTACTCCGACTGGGGTCATCCCGATCCGAACGAGGTGGAGGAAGGGATGGGCGGGTCTCGGGTGTCGGCGTTCCTGAGCAGGCAACTGATTGCCAACTGGAAGGAAATCGGTCCGCCGACGCACGTCGAGATCAGTCAGGCGGACGATGACACGCTGACGGCGACTGCCTGGGAGCACAACAAGAAATTGGCCGAGACGACCTACCGCCGGAGTGAAGGCGAGTTCACGTGCAAATCGGGCTTCATCGCTTTGATTGGTGAATATTCGTGCGTCATGGCAGAGGGTGTAATGGCCTGTGACAAACCCGAAGGGCACTTCAGGAAAAGCAACGACGGCGCTCTCATCCTCAAAGCCAACAGTCGCGGATTCGGGACGGTGTACATTGTTCCTGTCATTGTCAGCGAGTGGCATTGGTATCGATTCGAGCGGATGCCGGTTGAGTAAATCGACGATCCTGTGGGTGTTGTTCGCCCGGTCAATTTACGTGTCGATCTGGTGCAACTTTGAACCAGCAACGGTTTCGCGCTTTCCTCGGCTTGACTCTTCGGGGGAGAAGCGTAGAGCTCGTCACGCGCTCAATTGCAGGTCTCCCAGAATTTCCTCGGGACGAACCCAGCGGTTCGATTAGGCGCCGCAGAACGCGGCAGTGAAGCGGACGCGCCCCGACGGGGTTCGAAACAGCTCTTGGGCCGTTCCGAATCATCCCACCCGCTGGTTCCTGGCTGGCGTCCACTCGGCCGTGGGCGAGAGAAAGGACAAAACCTGAAGACCGCCGGGAACCTGGGCTCTTTTTGTTCGCGCTACATCCTCGCTGATCGATGCGCCATTCGTTGTGACGCGACACCGATGCAGGGCATCGGGCCGCGTGCGACGCCGGCTGTCAGCGTCCGAAGCTCTTCTCCATGCTGTGGCACAGGTTGCACGCGACAGGTTGGCCTGCGCCGACCCTGCGCGCTCTGCTCTCGACCGTGAAGCTGCGATCCGCGGCCGCTCGCGAGAGCACCGTGCCGCGGTGATCCGCGCCATGGCAGTCGCCACAGAGGCCGCCACCGGCTTTCGCGTTCTCGCGCTTGGCGGCATCCTTGTGCGCCTCCTTCCAGAAGCGCGGGTCGTTGACGAGGTGCATGCTGTGCGGTCCCCCGAGCGTGTTCGCCGCCATCGCACTGGTGGTGTGGCAGGCGCCGCATTCGATGATCGGGCCCGCATGCCCCTGGAGCTGGATCGCCAACTGGTTGTCGTTGGCGGCCGGATCGGCCACCGGCCACTCGGCATGGGTCGCGCCATGACAGCCTTCACACATCACGCCGCCATGACCGCTGCTCACGCGGTAGAGCCTGGGATTGCCCGCGGCCGGATTGTCGAAGCCGTTGAATCCGGCGGGCACTTGCGGCTCGGCAAAGCGCTTGTTTGCGGGCACGATCGGTGTGGCCCTGGCATCGCCCGTGACGAAGGCCTGGCGCAGGCGGATGCCGTCGCTGACGCCATGGCTGTCCCTGATGTTGACCATCACGCCGGGCTGGCCGGCGAGATTGTCGTTCGCGTCGCCGGTGTGACACGAGCCGCAACCGGGTTCGTTCGCCCAGGGAACGCGCGGTTGGTTGCTGGTCGGATCGTAGAAGTTGCCGAGCCCCAGCTTGAACGCGCCAAGCTCGCCCGGCCTGCTCGATACTCCGGCGGAGAAATCGGCGCCGATCTGCTTCATGCTGCCATGACAGTCACTGCACAGCACCCCGCCGTTGAACATCGCGCCGCGCAGGCAATGCGTGTCCTTGCCGGGGTGACACTGGTAACAGTTGTTTTCCAGTGCCGCGGTGCGTTCGGGCTGGTTGCTGATCGCACCGGTGAGCGGGTCCTGCTGCGGCGCCGGGATGGGCGGGAACAGCTCGGCGAAATTTCCGTGATGATTGTGCATCACGCGGGAATTGCTCTCGTGGGCGAGCTGGTTGCGCCCGTTCGCGGGGCTGCCGGGCGGTCCTGCCATCGGGCCCACCTGCGCAAGATCCAGCGCCGGGGTGTAGTGGCAGGCCTGGCAAACCACGGGTTGCCCCTGCACCAGCGCCTTGTTGACGAGGCAGCTCTCGCTGCCGTCCGGCAAGCCGCTGTTGATGGTGCAGGCATCCCGGTTGTTGCCGGTGTCGACGTAGTTGGCGCCATGTTTCAGGTCATGCAGGCGCAGGATATTGATGTCGGCGCCATACTCGACGCTCACCGCGCGCGGGACCGCTCCAAGCGCGGGATCCAGGATGCTGTGCGCGACCGGCAGGCCGGCATTGATCAGCGCGTCGGTCGGTGCGCTCGAGCGTGCGTGCGGTACGTCGTCAACGGTACCGTGACAGTTGGAGCAACTGGTCTCGCTGGACACGGGGAGCACGACGTCGGAAGTCGCCAGCACGCTGGTGTCGTTGCTGGCCTCGACACGCACCAGCGGGAACGGGTTCTGGCGCCCGACGTCGTCGAAGGGTGACAGCGGGATGCCGGCCGCCTCGTGCCAGTTGACGTCGTTTGCCACGTACCCGATCGGGAAGTTTACGAAGAAGGGTTTGTGCTCGTAGTACTCGAGCATCCGCTGCGGCTCGTTGGCCTGGCCCGGCATTGCCTGCTGGCTGACTATCGACAGGTCGCCGTCGCTGCTGCCGGAGACGCCGTCGACAATGCCATCGGCGCCGATATGGAGCTGCTCGGTGTTGGGTGCCGGCAGGCCGATGTCCTCGGTGACCGGAAAGGGTCCCGTTGCGAGCGGCGTGGCAATCGGCGGGTAGAAGGCATCGTAGGTGCCCCGCGCGATGCCCTCCCAGAAATTCGTCTTGTACACGCTGCCGTCATCGGCGATGCCGCTGAATGCGTCGCCGCGCGCCAGGATGGGGTCGTTCGGGTTGGACGCGGCGGAATAGGCGAGAGTGATGCCCGCCGGGTTCAACCTCGGCGTCACGCCTTTCTCGATCACCTGTCCGAGCAGGACCTGGAAGGGTGGCAGGATATTGACGATGCGACCGTCGAGATCGACGCAGTGCATCCCGAGATCATTCACGGCAAACACGGAGTAGTTGCCGCCCGAAACGCGGGGCCGCTCCGGCACGGGCGAGTCGTTCCGGGGCCAGAGGCCGGTGGCGCTGGTGGAATTGATCGAGACGGCGGGCATCTCCTCCACTGTCACGGTGCGTGACTGGCGCGTGCACTGGCCGCCGCGGCCATCGCTGGCTTCCAGCGTCACGGTATGGGTGCCCACCGAGGAAAACCTCACCGAGCCGGGATCCTCGGCGGCAGAGCTCGCGGGGCTGCCGCCGCCGAAGCCCCACGCTATGGCCAGCTTGTCGCCATCGGCGTCGGTCACGGTGGAACTGAAGGCTGCGCTGTCGCCGATCCGCAGCGTGATCGCGCCGGCCGGTGTGTCGATGGCGCAGGTGGGGGGATGATTGGGCCTTGCATCATCGTCGAGCACCGTTGCAACGCCGCTACCGTCGGCAACCACGGCATTCCTGGCGCTGGAAAGCCGCACCGAGAAGGATTCCTGTGGCTCCACGGCCGTGTCGTTGATCAGCGCGACCGGCACGCTGCGGGTCAACGGTTCCCCGTTCCTGAAGCTGAGCGTGGTGCTCAGGCCCCGGTAGTCGCTACCCGCGATGGCACTGCCGTTCCGCGTAGAGACTTGGACCGATACTGGCCTTCTTGCCGGCGGCGCCGCATCGATGGACACCACGAAGGTGGCCGTGGCACCGGTGCCCTCGGACACCGAGACATCGCTGACTCTCAGGTTCGGGACGGCGTGCGCCGCCGCACACGTCAGCAACAGGCTTCCCGATATTGAACGGGCGAGGCCGCGGGCCATGCGTTTTGCATTTCTCATTTGAAAGCCCTGGCTGCTCTGGTATGGCGTCTTGCGTTGCGCTGGCACCGCCGCGAGAGCGGAACTTCTCCGTGTAACGGATGAAAGTCGATGCAAATTCCCGCGAGTAGAAATTTTTATCAGGCCACCCGTGAACCAGCGGTGCCCGGCGCCTGCCTGGAATTCCGGCGCGCATGGCCGTTCAGGCGCAGCCTATTCGCCTGCGTCGGAGTGCGAACTGCGTCACGGGTGACAGGGATTCATGCACCGGTGCCTGGAATAAACTGCGTACCGGATTCGTCATACCACGGCAGGCGACCGCTAAGCCGGCCCTGTCGGGCAGGTTTCGTGGCGCTGGTTCCGTAGCCACCACCCTGGTCCACCCAGAAAAGAGGGAAGTGACAATGAAAAGCTTCAAGCGCGCGCTCCTGGCCGCCGCGATCGCAGCCCCGATGTCCGTTTATGCCGCACCGAAGGTATTCCTGGACGGCCCGGCGAACAATTCCATCCAGAGCGGCATAACACAGATCTTCGGCTGGGCCTCGGACGTCGAGCCGATCGTGAAGGTCGAGTTGTACATCGACGGGAACGAGAGCCAGACCATGGTTCTCGGCTCCGGTGAGCGCGCCGACATACTGGCGGCGTACCCGAACGACTACGATCCGCTGAACTCGGGCTTTGCGACTGCCTTCCACACCAAGCTGCTCAGCAACGGGCCGCACACCATCACCATCGAGGCCAGGAACCAGAGCGGTGAAGAAACGAAGGTCACACAGACGATCATCGTCTCCAACACCCCGGAGACAGAGGTTCTGACCGACAGCATCGACCTGTCTGGTGCCACGGCGCGGATCTCGGGCAATCACATCTTCCTCGACGGCGTGGTGGTCAACGGTACGGTCTACGACAACTTCGAACTGCGCTTCGACGACGTGATCAACGGCTTCAGGATCATCGGTTTCCGTGACGACCTCGACGGCGACGGTTTCTCCGATGACGACAGCGATCACGATGGATTCGAGGACGACGACGAAGACAAGGACGGCTTCAGCGATGACGACGACGACCAGGACGGTCTCGACGATGAACTGGACGATGACGACTCCGATGACGATTCGGATGACGACGCGGATGACGATTCCGACGATGATTCCGAGGATGACTCGGATGACGACTCCGACGACGACTCGGATGACGATTCCGACGACGACTCGGATGACGACTCCGACGATGACTCGGATGACGACTCCGACGACGACTCGGACGACGACTCCGACGACGACTCGGACGACGACAGCGCCAGTTGATCGACCGGGGCTGCAATGAGCCGCCGCCCCTCGAGGGGCGACGGCAATTCGCTCCTCCCTTGGTGACACCGAGGGTGTTTTCTTTTCAGAACGGTGAATGGACGGGGTTGGCAGCGATCCGACCGGCCGCTGCGATGCGCTGGTGTCCCGGCTAGCGAGTCCAGCCGCTCTGCAATGCGCGTGTCTCGGCTTTCGCGTCGAGCGGCGCACCCGCCACCAGGCCATCGACGAAATTATCGAAATCCTCACCCGTCTCCGCCGTCGCGGTCGCGTAGTGCGCGTCGCTGCCACGGACCTCGGCGGCGACCACTCTCAGGGTCTCCCAGCGCTCGTTGCGGCGGCACGCCAGGCCGCGCGCCGCGCGGATACCGGCGTC
>JAGPES010000159.1 GCA_018057015.1 Pseudomonadales bacterium
CATCAGGTCCCCGGCGCGCACGCGATCCTCGAGGCCCGGCGTCACGCCGGCCACCAGCGAGACCTTGTCGCCCTCCACCGTCGCCAGCACGATCACGGCGCAGCCGAGCTTGGCCTTGAGCTGGTCCATGGTCGTGCGCAGGCTCTTCGCGTCGGCGCCATCGAGGCGCGCCGCCAGCACCTTCACGCCGCCGATCTCCACCGCGCCGGCCGCCAGGTCCCTGCCCGTGCCGCTGGCGAGCTGCACGCGCAGTTTCTCCAGCTCCTTCTCGAGCTGGCGGTTGGTGGCGATCAGCTGCTCGACCTTTTCGGCCACGTTGTCGCGCCCCGCTTTCACGAGGTGCGCAACGCGGTCGCTGCGCGCTTCCAGCGCGTCGAACAGCGCGAGCGCGTTGGCGCCGGTGACCGCCTCGATGCGGCGCACGCCGGCCGCGATGCCCGACTCCCCGGTCACGCGCATCAGGCCGATGTCGCCGGTGCGCTGCACGTGCGTGCCACCGCAGAGCTCTACCGAGAAGCCGCCGCCCATCGTCAGCACGCGCACCTCGTCGCCGTATTTCTCGCCGAACAGCGCCATCGCGCCCTTCACCTTTGCGCTGTCCATGTCGGTGACCTGGACCTCGACCGCGGAGTTGGCGCGGATCTGCTCGTTCACCAGTCGCTCGACCGCACGGATCTGCGCGGGCGTCATCGCCTCGAAGTGCGAGAAGTCGAAGCGCAGGCGCTCGGCGTCGACCAGCGAGCCCTTCTGCGCGACGTGCTCGCCCAGCACCTGGCGCAGCGCGGCGTGCAGCAGGTGCGTGGCGGAGTGGTTCAGCGCGGTGGCCTGGCGGATGCCGGGCTCCACGCGCGCACCGACCGCGGCGCCCACGGCCAGCGTGCCGCGCGCCATGGCACCGTGGTGCAGCGAGATCGCGCCTGCCTTGGTGGTATCGCGCACCTCGAAGCGACAGCCCCCGGCCTCGATCACGCCGGCGTCACCCGCCTGGCCGCCCGATTCGGCGTAGAACGGCGTGCGGTCCAGCACCACGATACCCTTCTCGCCTTCGGCCAGCGTGTCCACGCGCCGGCCTTCGCGCAGCAGCGCCAGCACGCGCGCCTCGCCCGCGAGGGCTTCGTAACCCGTGAACACGGTGGGCGTGTCTACGCCGGCATCGCCATACTGCTCCGCGGCGAACTGGCTCGCGCCGCGCGCGCGCTCGCGCTGCGCCTGCATCGCGCGCTCGAAGCCATCCTCGTCGACGCGCAGACCGCGCTCGCGCGCGATGTCGGCCGTCAGGTCCATCGGGAAGCCGTAGGTGTCATAGAGCTTGAACACGGTGTCGCCGTCGAGCGTGTCGCCCGCCAGCGCCGCTATATCCTGCTCGAGGATGCGCATGCCGGTGTCGAGCGTGCGCGCGAACTGCTCTTCCTCGAGCAGCAGGATCTTCTCGATCTGCGCGCGCTTCTCGTGCAGCTCCGGGTAGGCGTCGCCCATGGCCTCGGCGAGCGGTCCGACCAGCTTGTGGAAGAACGCATCGCGTGCGCCCAGCTTGTGGCCGTGGCGGCAGGCGCGGCGCAGGATGCGTCGCAGCACATAGCCGCGTCCCTCGTTCGAGGGCAGCACGCCGTCGCTCACGAGGAAGGCACAGGAGCGGATGTGGTCGGCGATCACGCGCAGCGAGGGACTCGCGGGAACGGTGGCGCCGGTCACCTGCCGCGCGGCATCGAGCAGTCTGCGGAACAGGTCGATCTCGTAGTTCGAGTGCACGTGCTGCATCACGGCCGCGATGCGCTCGAGGCCCATGCCGGTGTCGACCGAGGGCTTGGGCAGCGGCGTCATCCTGCCGTCGGCGGAGCGCTCGAACTGCATGAACACCAGGTTCCAGATCTCGATGTAGCGGTCGCCGTCCTCGTCGGGGCTGCCCGGCGGTCCGCCCGCGACCCCGGGGCCGTGGTCGTAGAAGATCTCGGTGCAGGGGCCGCAGGGACCGGTGTCGCCCATGGACCAGAAGTTCGATTTCTCGCCCAGGCGCACGCAGCGCTCGGCGGGCACGCCGATCTCCTCGATCCAGATCTTCTCGGCCTCGAGATCGTCCTGGAACACGGTGACCCAGAGCTTCTCGCGCGGCAGCGCGAGCACTCCGGTGAGGAACCCCCAGGCGAAGCGGATCGCGTCGTGCTTGAAATAGTCGCCGAAGCTGAAGTTGCCCAGCATCTCGAAGAAGGTGTGGTGGCGCGCGGTGTAGCCCACGTTCTCGAGGTCATTGTGCTTGCCGCCGGCGCGCACGCAGCGCTGCGAGCTCGCGGCGCGCACGTAGGCGCGCTGATCGCGACCGAGGAAGCAATCCTTGAACTGGACCATGCCGGCGTTGGTGAACAGCAGCGTCGGGTCGTTGCCCGGCACCAGCGAGCTGCTCGGCACGCGGGCGTGGCCCTGGCTCTCGAAATAGCTCAGGAACGCTTCCCTGATCTCAGCACCGTTCATTGCTCTGTTTCCGCGTGTGGCGTCGGTTGGGCCGCCCGCAGCCGGGCGGCCGCGGCGGTAAAGGCGGCGAATTATACGGACGCCCGCGGCCGGCGTCCCGCGTGAAGAATTACGGCCGGTTCAGCCGCGCTCGCGCTCCTCGGGCGTGAGCTGGCGCGCCTCGCTCTCCAGCATCACCGGGATGCCGTCGCGCACCGGGTAAGCCAGTCCGCTGGCGCGGCAGATCAGCTCCTGCTTCTCGCGGTCGTACTCGAGCGGTCCCTTGCTCACGGGGCAGACGAGGATTTCCAGCAGTTTCGGGTCCAGCATCAGTTCATGTCTCCTTGTGCGACGGGCGCCGGGGGTGAGGCGGGCATCGCGCCCGCCAGCAGTTGGGGGTCGACCCTGGCATCACGCCAGTTCATGCGCCAGTCGAGGTGCGGCCCGGTGGCGCGCCCGGTGGCGCCCACGCGGGCGATCAGATCGCCCTGCTCCACCCGCTGTCCCGGCTTCACCAGCACCTTGCTGAGATGCAGGAAGCTCGAGGACAGCGCGTGGCCGTGATCGATGATCACTGTCCCGCCGGAGTAGAACAGGTCGGGCTCTGCGAGCGTCACCACGCCCGGCGCCGGCGCGCGTACCTCGGCGCCCACGGGGGCGGCCACGTCGACGCCGTAGTGCGGGCGCGAGGGCTCGCCGTTGTAGAAGCGCTGGCTGCCGTAGACGCCGCTGATGCGCCCGGTGATCGGCCAGGCGAAACCGGCGGCGAAATCCGTGCGCGCGTCGTCGCGCTCGCGCGCCGCGCTGACCAGCGCCTGCTCGCGCCGGATGCGTTCCAGGTCCCCGGCCGAGGGGCTCATGATCTTCTGCGCGATGCCTGTCACGCGCTGGATGTCGTAGTCGCGCGGCGCGATCGCGAGCTTGCGCGTCTCCGTGCCCGTCTTCAGCACGTGCGTCACGGGGGCATCGCGGTCGAAGCCGATCACGAAGGTGCCGTCCGCCGCCACCCGCACCACGCGCCCGTCGAGCGCGACCGGCGTGCCTGGCGCGACCTTGCCGATCAGCACCCCGCCCTGCACCAGCGGGCCATGCAGTTCGAGGGCACAGGCCCCGCGCGCGGCCAGCCCGAGCAGCAGCGCGAACAGGATTCGAGTGAGTACGGCGGACATCTGGGCTGGCGTTCTGGTCAATGCGGCAGGTTTCTGGATAGAGTGCAGTCTACCAGATGGTGCCCGCGCGGCGCCGCAGCAACCCCCCGGGAGGATCCGCATGCTCCGCCCTCGCCCCACCGGCGCGCGGAAGTCACCCTATATCACGCCGCAGGGCGAGCATCGCCTGCGCGAGGAACTCGCGCACCTGTGGAAGATCGAGCGTCCGCAGGTCACGGCCGCGGTGCACGAGGCCGCGAAGAACGGCGACCGTTCGGAGAACGGCGACTACATCTACGGCAAGCGCCGGTTGCGCGAGATCGACCGGCGCGTGCGCTACCTGACGAAGCGCCTCGACGAGGTGAAGGTCGTGCGCGAGGTGCCCGCGGACCGCGGCAAGGTGTATTTCGGCGCCTGGGTCACGCTGGAGGACGAGGACGGCAAGGCGCTGCGCTACCGCATCGTCGGGCCCGACGAGTTCGACGTGGCGCAGGGGCTGATCAGCATGGACTCGCCGGTGGCACGCGCGGTGCTCGGCAAGCGCCTCGACGACGAGGTGTTCGTGCACACGCCGGCCGGCGAGCGCGAATACGTCGTCACCGCGATCGAATACCCGTAGCCCGGTTTCAACCCGACAAATGTGGCCCCCCCTGTGCGTCGGGTTTCAACCCTGTAAATGTGGGTCGGGTTTCAACCCGACGACTGCACCCGGAACTGCACCTGTCCGCATGAATGCGGACCCACATGAGGACCCACATGCGGACCCACATGCGGACCCACATGTGGGTCGGGCTTCAGCCTGACAAGGGTTCGGCACCGCCGAACCCGCCGCATTCCCGCAGGCACCAGTCGGCATGAATGCCGACCCACAACGGATATACTCGCGCCAATCCCCGGCCCGAGATCCGCCGCGATGACCGAGCCCGCCGCTACCGCCCATCCGCCGCGCGTCGCGCTGTTCGTGACCTGCCTCGCGAACGTGTTCCGGCCTGCCGTGGCGGAGGCCAGCGTGCAACTGCTGCGCGCCGCGGGCTGCGAGGTGCACGTGCCGCTGGCACAGTCCTGCTGCGGCCAGCCCGGCTACAACAGCGGCGCGATCGCCAGCGCGCGCCCGGTGGCGCAGCAACTCATCCTCGCGTTCGAGGACTTCGACTACGTGGTCGCGCCCTCGGGTTCCTGCGCCGGCATGATCCGCCACCACTACCCGCGATTGTTCGCCGACGAGCCGCGCTGGCACCAGCGCGCACAGTCGCTCGCCGCCCGGACCTTCGAGCTCACCGCCTTCCTCGCCGAGGTGATGCGCTTCACCCCGGCACCGGCGCGCGGCACCGAGGGACGGACCGTCACCTACCACGACAGCTGCGCCGGTCTGCGCGAGCTCGGCATCCGGGCGCAGCCGCGGCAGCTGCTCGCCGCCGCGGGCGTTGCGCTCACCGAGATGCAGGGCACGGAGGTCTGCTGCGGCTTCGGCGGCACCTTCTGCGCCAAGCTGCCGGAAATCTCGGTGGCGATGGCCGACGAGAAGCTCGGCAACGCGGCGGCCGCCGGTGCCGACATGCTGGTGGGCGGCGACCTGGGATGCCTGCTGCACCTGTGCGGCCGCGCCCGGGCGAGCGGCAGGGCGCTCGAGTTCCGCCACGTGAGCGAACTGCTGGCCGGGCGCCTGGATCGCGCCGCGCTCGGCGAGGAGCAACCCTGATGCGACAGACCAGCAGCCAGTTCGTCGCCAACGCGCATGCAGCGCTGCACGATGCCGAGCTGCAGCCGGTGCTGAATGCCGTGGCGCTGTTCCTGCCGGCGATGCGTACCGGCGTGCTGGCGCAGACGCCCGGCTTCGAGGCGATGCGCGATTACGCGGTGCGCATGAAGGACCACACGCTGGAGCACCTCGACAGCTACCTGGCCGACTTCGAGGCCCGCGTCGCCGGGCGCGGCGGCCAGGTGCACCACGCCGCCACCGCGGCCGATCTGAACCGTATCGTCACCGGCATCTGCAGCGCCGCCGGCGCGCGACGCGTGATCAAGGGCAAGTCGATGGTCGGCGAGGAGACCGCGCTGAACGACGCGCTCGAGGCCGCGGGTCTCGAGGTGACCGAGACCGACCTCGGCGAGTACATCATCCAGCAGGCCGGCGAACCGCCGAGCCACATCATCGCGCCGGCGCTGCACAAGTCCAGGGAGCAGGTCGCGGAACTGTTCCGTGCGCGCCACGACCTCGGCGAGCGCGATCTCACGCAGGTGCAGGGCATCGTGCGCGAGGCGCGCGCGGTGCTGCGCGAGCGCTTCCTCGCGGCCGACGCGGGTATCACCGGCGCCAACTGCCTGGTGGCCGAGACGGGTTCGGTGATGCTGGTCACCAACGAGGGCAACGGCGATCTGTGCAGCACGCTGCCGCGCGTGCACATCGTGGTGACCGGCATCGAGAAGCTGGTGCCCACGCTGGAGGACGCCGGCGCGCTGCACCGCGTGCTGTGCCGCAGCGCGACCGGGCAGGTCACCAGCGTCTACACCACCTTCTACAGCGGGCCGCGCGGCGCCGCAGACCCCGACGGGCCAGAGGAATTCCACGTCGTGCTGCTCGACAACGGGCGCCGCACGCTGCTCGAGGGAAAGTACCGCAGCATGCTGCGCTGCATCCGCTGCGGTGCCTGCCTGAACCACTGCCCGATCTACCGCCACGTCGGTGGCCACGCCTACGGCTGGGTCTATCCGGGCCCGATGGGCTCGGTGCTGACGCCGCTGCTCGGCGGTCTCGAGCATGCGCGCGAGCTGCCGAACGCCTGCACCGCCTGCGGGCGCTGCGAGGAAGCCTGCCCGATGCGCATCCCGCTTCCCGAGCACCTGCGCCAGCTGCGCGACGATGCCGCCGCGCAGGGTCTCACGCCGCCCGTGTGGCGCGCCGGCATCGCGGCCATGATGACGCTGTTCCGCTTCCCGGCGCTTTACCGCGTGGCTGCGGCGCTGGGGCGCCCGCTGCTCGGCTGGCTGTCGAGCCACCCCGTGCTGCTCGCGAAGCTGCCGCTGCTTTCCGGCTGGGCCGCGGGGCGGCGCCTTCCGGTGCCGCAGGGCCACACCTTCCTCGGGCACTGGCAGAAAGTACACGGTGCCCGCGACGGGGAGCAGCGGCTGTGACCACGGCACGCGAGGCGGCTTACGCGGCGTTGCGCGCGAGTGCGCCGCGCCCCGTGATAGCGGGTGACGCGGTCGAGGCCTTCGGCGCGCGCTTCGCCGCGCAGAACGGCAGCTGGGCACGGCTAGGCTCGCCAGCGGACGTTCCCGCCTGGCTGCAAGCGCGCTTCGCGCCGCCGGACGGCGACACGCTGGCCGTGGCGACATCCGCAGACGAGCTGCTGTCCGCCCTGCCGTGGGCGCATGCCCCGCGCCTGCGGCACGCGCCGGCGCCGGCGCAACCGCGGGCCTCGCTCGCCGTGAGTACGGCCTTCGCCGGGATTGCCGAGACCGGCGCGCTGGCGCTCTATCCGCGCATCGGCGCGCCCATGGCACTCAATTTCCTGCCCGACCGGCTGGTGATCGTGGTGCGCGCGGCCGATATCGTGGCCACGCTGGATGATTTCTGGGTCCTGGTGCGCGCGCGCTTCGGCAACGGCCTGCCGCGCGGACTGTGCCTCGCCGCCGGGCCGTCGACGTCGGCCGACGTGGCAATGACCTTCGCGACCGGCGTGCACGGGCCGGTCGAGCTGCACGCACTGGTCGTCTGAGGGCACATCAACCGAGGTGGTCCGCGATGCAGGCCTCGAT
>JAGPES010000160.1 GCA_018057015.1 Pseudomonadales bacterium
GCACCGGGCGCACCGCCACGCCGGCGCAGGCGCAGGAGATCCACGCCTTCGTGCGCGGCCAATTGCGGCGGCTGGACGCGAACGTGGCCGAGTCGGTGCGAATTCTCTACGGCGGCAGCGTGAAGGCCGCCAACGCGCGCGAACTCTTCGCGCAACAGGATATAGACGGGGGGCTCGTCGGTGGCGCCTCCCTCGGAGCGGCGGAATTTGCGGCCATCTGCGCGGCCGCGCAAGGAACGTGATGGAACAGTTGATACTGGTGGTTTACGTGCTGCTGTCGGCGGCGATGGTCGGGCTGATCCTGCTGCAGCAGGGCAAGGGCGCGGACATGGGCGCCTCCTTCGGCAGCGGCGCGTCGCAGACGGTGTTCGGGTCGGCGGGTAGCGGCAATGTGCTGACGCGCAGCACCGCGATCCTGGCGACGGCCTTTTTCCTGGCGAGCGTCGGTCTCGCGGTGATGGCGAAGCACAAGGCCGAAGGCCTGCAGGAAGGCGTCATCCCGGTTCCCGCGCTGACGGAATCCCGCCAGGCGCCGTTGTTGCCGGGCGATCTGCCGGTACCCGCGACGGATGCCACGGTGCCGACTGTCGGGGAGGATGTGCCGGCCGCACCGGCCGCAGAGGCGCAGCAGGATGTGCCCGCAGCGGCAATGCAACAGATTCCCGCGCCGGAGGCTGGCAATCAGGCGGCACAAGATGTACCGTCGCCTCCCTCGGAACAGCCGGCTCCGTAGGTTCGGCTTTAGCCGAACAATATTATCGATGCCAGGCTGGAGCCTGATGCGCGGAAATGGTTGATTGTCGGTCCGGCTTCGGCCAGAAGAGGGTTCGTAGGTCCGGCTTCAGCCGGACGATAGTTTGGTGAAAGCCGAACTACAGGGCGCCAGGTCAGGGCCCAAGTGGTGGAATTGGTAGACACGCTATCTTGAGGGGGTAGTGGCGTAAGCCGTGCCGGTTCAAGTCCGGCCTTGGGCACCATCCTGACTATCGCCAGTGCTGAAACGGTTGTGTGCAGATTCGGCACAATCCGGGCTTGACCCGACGGGTCTGCCCTCAATATACTTGCGCTCCTTTCGAAGGGGCCGGCAAGTTCCGGTTTGTAGATGCGGGGTGGAGCAGTCTGGTAGCTCGTCGGGCTCATAACCCGAAGGTCGTTGGTTCAAATCCGGCCCCCGCTACCAAATCAGAGTGCCTGGGCCGCAACGGAAACTCCGGTTTCGCGTTGCGGATCCAGGCTTCCGGAAAGCCCCCTCGTGGGGCTTTTTGTTAGGTGGTTTGCCGATGCCGAGGCGGTTTCCCGGGCGGTTCGATACCGATGGGAGTTGCCCGGCAGTTGGCGCAATGGAAGTGGGCCGCGTGCCCATTTTCTGTTTCTGGAGCAGGGTAAATACCGCGTGTCGACACGGGTCGAGGAACTGCGTGAGATGCTGGCGCCGGTAGTCGAGGCGCTCGGCTACGAACTCTGGGGCGTGGAGTTGAACGTCCACGGGCGCCATGCGCTGTTGCGCATCTACATCGACAGCGAGAATGGCATCACGGTCGATGACTGCGCGCTGGTAAGCCAGCACGCCAGCGGCACGCTCGATGTCGCGGATCCGATCGCCAGCGCCTACACCCTCGAGGTGTCCTCGCCGGGTTGGGACCGCCCCCTGTTCACCCCCGAGCAGTTCCAGGCCTACATCGGCGAGCGCGTGAAGCTCAAGCTGGCGTATGCGGTCCAGGGGCAGCGCAACTGCACCGGGACGCTGCTGGCGGCCGACCGCACGGTCGTGGAGATCGGAGTTTCGGATGCGGCGCGCCTGACGGTGCCGTTCGCGGCAATCAGGAAGGCGCATCTGGTCATTGAGGACGAGTGAGCCTGCGCCTTGCGCGCTCACGCGCTGTGTGTATCGGGAGTAATGGATGAACAAGGAAATCCTGCAGGTAGCCGAGGCAGTCTCGAATGAGAAGGGCGTGTCGCCCGAGATCATCTTCGAGGCCATCGAGCTCGCGCTCGCGACGGCAACCAAGAAGCGTTACGACGAAGATTCCGAGATCCGCGTGGTCATCGATCGCGCGACCGGCGATTACACGACGTTTCGCAGCTGGAAGGTCGTGAGCGACGACGTGCTCGCCGCACTCGGCACCGAGTTCACGCTCGAAGAGGCGCACGAAAAGGATCCGGGGCTCGCGGCCGGCGATGTCTATGAGGAGCAGGTCGAGAACGTCGAGTTCGGCCGCATTGCGGCGCAGACGGCCAAGCAGGTCATCGTGCAGAAGGTGCGCGAGGCCGAGCGCGCCCAGATCGTCGACCAGTACCGTGACCGCGTGAGCGAGCTGCTGGCCGGCAGCGTCAAGAAAGTGACCCGCGATGCCGTCATCATCGACCTCGGCAACAATGCCGAGGGCGTTCTCGCGCGCGACCAGCTGGTCGGACGCGAGACCTTTCGCGTCGGCGACCGCATCCGCGCGGTGCTCAAGGAAATCCAGCCCGAGGCGCGCGGGCCGCAGCTCATCATGAGCCGCACCTGTCCCGAGATGCTCATCGAGCTGTTCAAGATCGAGGTGCCGGAGATCGCCGAGCAGGTGATCGAGATCCGCGGCGCGGCGCGCGATCCGGGCCTGCGCGCGAAGATCGCGGTGAAGACCAACGACGGTCGCATCGATCCGGTGGGCGCGTGCGTGGGCATGCGCGGTTCGCGCGTGCAGGCGGTGTCGAACGAGCTCGATGGCGAGCGCGTGGACATCATCCTCTGGGACGACAATCCCGCGCAGCTCGTGATCAACGCGATGGCTCCCGCCGAGGTGGAATCGATCGTCGTCGACGAGGACACCAACACGATGGACGTTGCGGTGGCCGAGGACAACCTGGCGCAGGCGATCGGTCGCAGCGGGCAGAACGTGCGTCTCGCGAGCCAGCTGACCGGCTGGAACATCAACGTGATGAGCCTTGAGGACGCGCAGGCCAAGCAGGAGCAGGAAGCCGGCACCACGATCGCGCGCTTCATGGAGGCGCTCGATGTCGACGAGGACGTGGCGTTCGTGCTGGTGGAGGAAGGTTTCACCACGCTCGAGGAGATCGCCTACGTCCCGCTCGAGGAGATGATGGCGATCGAAGGCTTCGACAAGGACACCGCCGAGGAGCTGCGCTCCCGTGCGAAGGATGCGCTGCTCACGCAGGCCATCGCCTCCGAGGAGCGCCTCGACGCGACCGAGCCGGCGGACGACCTGCTCAACATGGAAGGCATGGACAGGCACACGGCCTTCCAGCTCGCCAGCCATGGCATCGTGACGATGGAGGACCTGGCCGAACAGGCGGTCGGGGATCTGCTCGAGATCGAGGGCATGGACGCGAAACGCGCAGGGCAGCTCATCCTGACTGCACGTGCGCCGTGGTTCGAGTCGATGGAATAAGCGGCGACGTTGCCTGAGTCTGGTGCCGGGTCGTTGCAGGAGAGTAATTGATGGCTGAAGTAACCGTTGCAGAGCTAGCCAAGTCGGTCAACGTGTCGGTCGAGCATCTGCTCGTGCAGATGAAGGAAGCGGGGCTTGCGCACCAGAAGGCCGAACAGTTTGTCTCGGACGAGGACAAGCAGATCCTTCTTTCGCACCTGCGCAGCAGCCATGGCGAGGAGGCGGATTCGCCCACGCGCATCACTCTCAAGCGTCGCACGATCACCAAGCTGAAAACGGGCGGAGCGGCCCGGCGCACGGTGAACGTCGAGATCCGCAAGAAACGCACTTACGTCAAGCGCGACGAGGAAGGCGGCGCCGAGGGCGTAGTGGAGGAAGGCGAGGGCATCGAGCAGGAATTGCCGGTGCAGGCGATAGTCACTGCGGCGCATCCGCCGGACGTTGCGCCGGTGGCCGAGGAAGCGGTCGCCGACCTCGAAGAGACCGTGATCGAGGCGCCGGCAGAGCTGCAGGTCGAGCCCGCCGCCGAGGCCGAAGCGGTCGAGCCGCCGCCTGCGCCGGCCGAGACGCCCGTGGCCGTGCCGGTCGCCGCCGAGGCGCCGCGGCGCGATGACAAGCGCATGCTCGATCCCGAGTTGCTGCGCCAGGCTGCCGCGATCCGCCGCAAGGAAAAGGAAGCCGAGGAACGCGCCCGCAAGGAAGCGCTCGCCAAGGCCAAGAAGCTGAAGGAAGACGAAGAGGCGCGCAAGCGCGCCGAGCCGCCCGCGCGTCCCGAGGCGGCGGCAAAACCTGCAGCGCCGGGTGCGCAGAGACCGTCGCGGCCAGGTGTCGGCGCCGCACCCGGAGCAAAGCCACCGGCACGCGGTGCCCGCCGTCGCGACGAGGGTGGCGAAGAGGACAAGCCGCGCAAGAAAGGTGCGAAGACCGGCACGTGGGAGCGCGACGCGGCTCTGCGTCCCACGGCGATCCCGATGTCGGAATCCGAATTCGAGGCGGCCGAAGCGGCTGCCCTGCGCCGCGAGCGCAAGAACCGCGAGCTGAAGCCCGCGCACGCGGAACACCTGAAACACGGCTTCGAGCTGCCCACGGACAAGATGGTTTACGAAGTTGCACTGCCGGAATCGATCACCGTGGGTGAGCTGGCGCAGAAAATGTCCGTCAAGGCCTCGGCCGTCATCAAGGAATTGATGAAGCTCGGGATCATGGCGACGATCAACCAGCCGCTCGACCAGGAAACGGCGACGCTGGTGGTCGAGGAAATGGGCCACACCGTGCGCCTGGTGCGCGAGGACGCGGTCGAGGGCGAGCTCGAACAGGCGGCCGAGGTCGCGGGCACGCCACAACCGCGCGCGCCGGTGGTGACGGTGATGGGCCACGTCGACCACGGCAAGACCTCGCTGCTCGACTACATTCGCGAGACGCGCGTGGCCAGCGGCGAAGCCGGCGGCATCACGCAGCACATCGGCGCCTACCACGTCGAGACCGGCCACGGCATGGTCACCTTCCTCGATACTCCCGGCCACGCGGCGTTCACCGCGATGCGTGCCCGCGGCGCGAAGAGCACCGACATCGTCGTGCTCGTGGTTGCGGCGGACGACGGCGTGATGCCGCAGACCGAGGAGGCCATCCAGCACGCGCGCGCCGCGAACGTGCCGTTGGTGGTGGCGATCAACAAGATGGACAAGTCCTCCGCCGATCCAGAGCGCGTGAAGAGCGAACTGTCGCAGCGCGGCGTGATCTCGGAGAAGTGGGGTGGCGACACGCAGTTCGCCGAGGTCTCGGCACACACCGGCCAGGGCATAGACCAGCTGCTCGACGCGATCCTGCTGCAGGCCGAGGTTCTCGAACTGAAGGCGCCGCGCGACGTGCCGGCCCAGGGCATCGTGATCGAGTCGCGGCTCGACAAGGGGCGCGGTTCGGTGGCGTCGCTGCTGGTGCAGCGCGGCGTACTGAAAGCGGGCCAGATCGTGCTCGCCGGCACGCATTTCGGCCGCGTTCGCGCGATGCTCGACGAGAACGGCCGGCCGATCGGCGAAGCGGGCCCCTCGATCCCGGTGGAGATCCTCGGCCTGGACGGGACGCCTGACGCCGGCGACGTGTTCACCGTGGTCGAGAACGAGCGCCAGGCACGCGAAGTCGCGGCTTTCCGCGAACTGAAGCGCCGGCAGTCGAAGCTTGCGCACCGCCAGGGACCGCGTCTCGACACCATGTTTGCCGAGATCGGCAAGGAATCGAAGACGCTCAACGTCATGGTCAAGGCCGATGTGCGCGGTTCGCTGGAAGCGATCCAGTCCGCGCTGCTCGGGCTCGGGAACGAGGAGGTCAGGGTCAACGTCGTTGCCGGCTCCGTGGGCGGCATCACCGAAACGGATGTCAACCTGGCGCTCACCACCGGTGCCGTGATCTTCGGCTTCAACGTACGCGCGGACAACGCGGCGCGGCGGGTGGTCGAGAGCGAGGGCGTGGACCTGCGCTACTACAGCGTGATCTACGACCTCATCGACGACGTGAAGAACGCACTGAGCGGCATGCTCAAGCCGGAGCTTCGCGAGGAGATCCTCGGTGTCGCCGAAGTGCGCGATACCTTCAGCTCGCCGAAATTCGGCACGGTCGCGGGCTGCATGGTCATCGAGGGCACCGTCTACCGCCACAAGCGGATCCGCGTGCTGCGCGCCGACGTGGTCATCTACGAGGGTGAACTGGAATCGCTGCGCCGCTTCAAGGAAGACGTGGCGGAAGTCCGCGCCGGCTTCGAGTGCGGTATCGGCGTGCGCAACTACAACGATGTACGCGTGGGCGACAAGATCGAGGTCTACAGCGTGCGCGAGATCGCCCGGACGCTGTGACGGCGTCGGGAGGAGCTGATGGCGCGTGAATTCGGTCGGACCGAGCGGGTGGCTGACTACCTGCGACAGGAGCTTGCGCGCCTGTTGCAGATGGAAGTCCGCGATCCGCGCATCGGCATGGTGAGCGTGAACGAGGTCGAGGTGAGCCGCGATCTCGCGCACGCGAAGGTGTTCGTGACCTTCATGGAGCGCGATTCCGAGAAGGACGCGAGCGAGGCGCTCGCGGTGCTGAACCACGCGGCGGGCTTCCTGCGCACCGAGCTCTCGCGCGATGCGCGCATGCGCACCGTGCCGAAACTGCGCTTCGTTTACGACGCGGGCGTGGTGCGCGGGCGCAAGATCTCGGACCTGATCGAGCGTGCGGTGTCCGAGGACAGGGAGCGCCACCCGGATCACGACGACGATGGGGATCGCTGATTGAAACGGCGCAACAACGCGCGGCGGGTCGACGGCATCCTGGTGCTGGACAAGCCGCCAGGGCTGACCTCGAACGCGGCGCTGCAGCGCGTCAAGGGTATCTATTTCGCGCAGAAGGCCGGGCACACGGGCAGCCTCGATCCGCTCGCGACCGGCGTGCTGCCGATCTGCTTTGGCGAGGCGACGAAGTGGTCGCAGTTCCTGCTCGATTCGGACAAGGAATACGTCACGACAGTCTGCCTCGGCGTGACCACCGATACCGGTGACGCCGACGGCACGGTGCTCGAGGAGCGCAGCGCCGCCGCTGTGGATCTGGCGTCGATCGACGCCGTGCTCCCGCGCTTTCGGGGCGAGATCGAGCAGGTGCCGCCGATGTACTCGGCGCTGAAGCGCAACGGCGTGCCGCTTTACGAACTGGCCCGCGCGGGGCAGGTGGTGGAGCGCGAGGCGCGGCGCATCACCGTGCACAGTCTCGGGCTGGAAGGTTTCGATGGCGGCGAACGCGCGAGCCTGGTGCTGCGGGTGCACGCGAGCAAGGGCACCTACATTCGGGTGCTGGCCGAGGACATCGGCGTGGCGCTCGGTTGCGGCGCGCACGTGGCGACGCTGCGGCGCAGTCGCGCCGGCCCGTTCAGCGAGGCCGGGGCCGTGAGCCTGGACGTGCTCGAAGAG
>JAGPES010000161.1 GCA_018057015.1 Pseudomonadales bacterium
AGGCGCAGCAGGGCCGGATCCTGGAGCGTGGCGTACTGGCGCGTGCGCCGCTCCAGGTCGAGCAGGTCGCCCTGCAACTGCTGCGTCGATCGGGTCAGCGTGACGGTTCGCTCGTTGAGCCTGGCATTTTCCACGGCCTGCTCCACCAGCGTCTGCACTGCCAGCACGAGCGCGGCGCTCAGGGGCGCGACCACCGTGAGAAAACCGAGCAGGATCAACTGCAGAATCGAACGGGGACGCCAGTGCATGCCGCTGAGTACCCGGCTCCAGGTGGATCGGAAAAGGGAAGGCATTCTAGCCCGGATCGCCGCCGGGGGGCGCGCAGGGAAATGACGCCTTTACCCGAACCCCCGCCCCTCGCCCGCCTCCTCGTGCGTCACACCGTCGCGGATGTGATAGATGCGCCTGAAGGTGGGGATGATCTTCTCGTCGTGGGTGACCACGATGATCGCGGTCTCGAACTTGCGCGCCATCTCATTGAGTATGCGGATCACCGCCATCGCGCGCTCGCTGTCGAGCGGCGCCGTGGGCTCGTCGGCGAGTATCACCGGCGGGCGGTTGACCAGGCCGCGCGCGATCGCGACGCGCTGCTGCTCGCCGCCGGAGAGCTGCGAGGGCATCGCGCGCGCACGGTGGTGCACGTCCAGTGCCGTGAGCAGCTCCAGTGCCCTGGCCCGCGCCTCGGCGTTGGCCTCGCCGGCCAGCATCGGCGGCAGCGCGACGTTATCGGTCACGTCGAGGAACGGGATCAGGTACGGCGCCTGGAACACGAAGCCGATCCTGTCGCGACGCAGCGCGCGCAGGTCGCGCACTTTCCAGCCGTTGTCGTAGATCAGTTCCTCGCCCAGCGTGATGCGCCCGGCGCTGGGGTCGATCACCGCGCCGAGGCATTTCAGCAGCGTGCTCTTGCCCGAGCCCGAGGGACCGATCAGCCCCACCACCTCGCCGGGCGCCACCTGCAAGTCCACGTGCTTCAGCGCGTCGACCGCCGTGTCGCCCGAGCCGTAGCGCTTTTTCAGGCCTTCGATGCGTATGCCCTTGCCACCCATCTCAGCCTCCGATCGCCTCGGCCGGATCGACCGCCAGCGCCATGCGTATGGACACCCCGCTCGCCAGCACGCAGATCAGCAGCACGACCGCAAAGCCCGCCGCGGAATCGCGCGGCATCAGCAGGACGTATTTGGGAAAAAACGGCGCGGAATACGTGGCGGCGATCTTGCCCACCACGAAGCCGATGACACCCAGCGCCAGCGCCTGCTGCACGATCATCGCGGCGATGGTGCGGTTGCGCGTTCCGATGAGCTTCAGCACGGCAATCTCGCGCACCTTGTCCATCGTGAGCGTGTAGATGATGAAGGCGACGATCGCGGCGCTGACCACGGACAGTATCACCAGGAACATGCCGATCTGCCTGGCCGAGGTGGCGATCATCTTGCCGACGAGGATGCCTTCCATCCCGGCACGCGTGTAAACGGTCAGGTGCTTCCAGCGGCGGATGGATCCGGCCACGTCGTCCGCCACGTGTCCGGGCTCGAGCGTGACCAGCACCGCGTTGACATAGGCATTGGTGCTCTGCGAGGCAATGACCGCTTCCAGCAATCCGGGCACGCCGGGCCGGTTGAAGGCCGGGTTGCCCGCGGTGCGGCGCCGGCTCTGCCAGATGGCATCGTTGTCCTTCAGGAATTGCGCTTCCTGCGCGTCCTTGAGCGGGATGAACACCATCGGATCGCCGTTCGACGACACCATGCGCCGCGTCAGCCCCACCACGGTGAACTGGTTGCGGCGAATCGACAGCCGGTCGCCCAGCCGCAAGCCGCTGGCGATATCGACCACTGCCTCGTAATGCGAACGCGTGATGTGGCGCCCGGCCACCAGGTATGGCGGCCACCCGGGCGTGGCGCCCGCCTCGCCCGGCGCAATGCCGACGACCATCGCGCGCACGTCGTTCTCCCCCTTGCGCACCTGCATTGTCAGGTAGGTCACGTTCGCCGCGCGTGCGACCCCGGGCATCGCGAGGATGCCGCGGTAGACGTCGTCGTTCACGCTGGAGGATTCCGCGTAAGGACCCAACGTGTCCTTCTGCACCACCCAGAGCTCGGCGCCACTGTTGTCCAGCAGCGCCTTCGCATCATCGACCATGCCGCGATAGACGCCGGCCATCACCAGCGTGACGCCGATCAGCAGTCCGAGGCCCACGCCCGTGAAGACGAACTTGCCCCAGGCATGCAGGATGTCGCGCCCGGCAAGGCTGATCATCAGGGGGCTCCGCCAATCCGCTCGACCACGCGCACGCGGCTGCGCGCCGTGAGCGCTTTCTCGCTGTAGAGGACGACCCGATCGCCGTCCGCCAGGCCTTCGCGCACCTGCACGAGCCCGTCGAGATCGCTCGCGCCCAGCACGAGCGGCACGAAGCGCAATTCGCCGTCCCGGATCCGCCATGCGCCCGCCTGCCCGCCCTCGCGCCGGATGGCCGCGTTGGGGATGACGGGTGCAGCGGGCAACTCGGGAAGGTCCACCGTCACCTCGGCCAGTTCGCCCACGGGCGGCAGGGGTCTGGGCACGGTCTCGAACACCACTTTCGCCAGCGTCTCCTCGGTGACCGCGTCGGCCCTGGGTTCGATGCGGAACACGCGACCCGCGAGCGCCTCGCCGTCGCGCGAACGCAGCACGATGCGCGCGGGCAGCCCCGCGGCCAGTCCCGCCGCACCGAGCTGGTCGAAGCGCACGTTTATCCACAGGCTCGCGGGATCGATCAGTTCCACCACCGCCTGCCCCGCCACCACGGTCGAGCCGGGCTCGGCATCGCGCAAAACGACCACGCCATCGACCGGCGCAACGAGACGCGTATCGCTGCGCTGCGCGATCAGTGCCTCGCGTTCAGCGCGCGCGCGATCGACCTCTTCGCGCGCGGCCGACAGCATGGCATCCGCGATCTGCAACTCCTGCCGCTTCGTGGTGACGGTTTCCTCGCTGACCGAGCGCACCAGCAGCAGTTTTTCATAGCGGCGCGCCTGCGTTTGCGCATACGCCTGGCGGGCTTCGGCCTCGCGCTGCGTCGCGCTGGCTCTCTTGAACGCGGCATCCAGCGCGCGCACCCGGTCATCCAGATCGACAGGATCCATCGCTCCGAGCACCTGCCCGGCGCCGACCCGGTCTCCCACGTCGACGTCGAGCCGTTCGACACGTCCGGCAACGGTGGGTCCGATCCGGTAGGTGTAACGGGCCTCCACGGTGCCGATGCCGAACAGGGCCGGCGCGAGGGCGCGCGATTGCACCGTGGCCAGCGTCACCGCGACCGGCGCCAGCGGCCCGGAGCGCAGCCCGACGTAAACGAACAGCGCGAGCAGCGGCACGATGAACGCGAGCAACGCCAGAGTGCGTCCCTGCAGCGGCAGGCGATTCATGACGCGCTCCCGATGCCGCGACGGTAGATGGCAAACACCCGCGGCGCGTCCTGGCGCATGCGCGCCACATCGCCGGCCATGAGTGACTGCATCACCAGGCCCTGGATCGTGCCGATGAACAGCGTCGCCGCGGCTTCCTGGTCGAGCGCGGCCGACAATTCGCCGCCGGACTTGCCGCTGGCGAGCAGGCGCTGAAGCCGCTCGCGGTAGCGTCTCATCAGCGTCTGCACCATGCGCTTGGCCGCCGACGCGTCCGTGCGCTGCAGCTCGCCGAACATCATCCGCGGAACGCCGGGATGCTCGATCACGAATTCCACGTGGCTCATGAACATCGCCTCCATCGCCGCCAGGGGCGAATCGACCCCCCTGGCTGCCTCGTCCATTCGCGCCAGCAGGCGCTCGGTCACCCAGTGCATGACGGCCTCCCAGATGGCCTCCTTGCTAGGGAAATGCCGGAACAGGGCACCCTGCGTGAGCTGCATGTGCCTGGCGATTGCCGCGGTGGTGATTTCGTTGGGATTCCGCGTGGCAGCCAGTGCGACCACGGCCTCCACTGTCACGGCCCGACGTTGGTCGGCAGGCAGGTGTTTCGGGTGATTGTCCATGATCGCCGCACCAAAGCTAGTAATTGATTACTATCTTGCGCCAGGATGAACGCGAACGCAAGCAGTCAAGCAGCGACTCCCGGTCGCCACGAGCGGTCGCACCGTCGCCGCGTGACACTATCGCGCGCATGCCCGCTCGAATGGCATGAGCCCACGATTCCAGTGACGAGTATCCGCGGATGCCTGTGCCGACGCTGTATGTGGGGGCGCTGGCGCAGCTTCACCGGCAGCGACATGCTGCACGAGGGCCTGCTGATCGTCGGCCCGGTCGCGATGTGGCGCCCGCTGTAGATCCTGCTCTGCGACTGCTGGCCGCTGCTGCACGACGCGCGCCTGTAGCGCCGCATCGCGGCGATGCCGGTGGAGCTGCGCCAGCGCGGCTGATCATCCGGGCCCTTCATCCTGGCGTATCGGGCCATGCCCGCGACCAAGAGGCCGCGTGACCGCGGCCAATCGCGGGCATGGCCCGCTCCTACGGGGACGGCGAGCCGCGGCGCGGGCGGAACGCGCGCACCGACTGGCGCAGGCGCCGCATCAGTGCGCCCCGCTGCGCCGCGTCCGCAACGCCGTAGCTGAGGGCCACGTAATCCGCCGTCAACGCCTGGAGCTCCGCCCCGAGCTCGGGACGCAGCGCGGCCACGCGCCGCGCGTAATCGAGGGGCCCTTCGCCGCGGCGGCGTTCCAGCCCACGCGCGGCCAGGCGCTCGCAGGTCTGCAGGTACGCAACCGTGGCGGCATCGCGGCGCCGGCGCGGCCTGACGCCGAACAGGCTCGCCGCCACCAGCAGCAGGACGAGCGCACCACAACCCAGCATCACCGCGACCACGCGCGCCGGGCTGATCTGTCCCAGCAGGTTCGAGAGCAGCGCGTTCTGGCGCTCGGCGTCGTAGTTGAGCACCAGGCGCGCCCAGTGGTAGGTCATCATGTCCCAGCGCATGCGCATCCAGCCCAGCAGCCGCACGTTGCGGTAGCGCTCGATCGCGAGCGGCGAATCGGCGAGGAATTCCGCGCCGAGCGCGTCGCCCGCGCCCGACTCGATGCGATCCGGCGCCACCGCGGCGGTGGGGTCGAAGCGCACCCAGCCACGCCCCTGCAGCCACGCCTCGGTCCAGGCGTGGGCGTCGAACTGGTGCACCAGCAGGTAGGCCTGGTAGGGATTGCGCTCGCCACCCTGGTATCCCACCACCACGCGCGCCGGGATGCCGGCCGCGCGCAGCAGAACCGCGAAGGCACTGGCATAGTGCTCGCAGAAACCGCGGCGCTCGCCGAACAGGAATTCATCGACGGAGTCGCGCCCGAGCAGCGGCGGCGACATCGTGTAGACGAACTCCTCGGTGGTGAACCAGCGCAGCACGCGCTCGATGTAGGCGGCATCCGACGACGCCGCCGCGCGCCAGGCCTTCGCCTGCGCGAGCGCGCGCGGGTTGAAGCCCTCGGGCAACTGCAACTCGGTGCGCCGGCGCAGGATGCCGAGCTCGGGTTCCAGCTGCGCGGCGAGATCGGCGCGCACGCGGTAGCGCAGGCGCTGCGTGAGCGGGCGGGAACTCATCAACCGGTAGTCGCTGCCGCTGCGCAGGTTCGCATCGACGCTGAGCGGGAAGCCGATCACATAGGCCCACGGCTGGTTGCTGGGCTCCAGGATCACTTCGTAACTGGCTTCGACGCCGCCCGGGACATGCGTGAGCTGGCGCAGCGCGGGCCGAGGCGCGCCCTGCTGCGCCAGCTCCGCTTCCATGCGCGCCATGCCGCCCTGGCGCCACTGCCGGCCGTCGAACTCCGAGAAAACCAGCCCGCGCCAGTACAGCTCGCGCTGCGCCGGGATCGCGCCGTCGAAAGTGGCGCGAAACGCCAATGCGTTCGAACCGCTCAGGCGCGCGACGTCGCCGGGCGACATGGTGTCGCTGGGTCCGGTGCGCGCGCTCTGCGTGTTCTGCGGAATCGACCACAACGGCGCGATGCGGGGGAACACCACGAACAGCAGCAGCATCACCGGCACGGCCTGCGCGAGCAGCTTGCCCGCCAGCATGAACGGATGCGGGAAGCCCGGCGCGGGATCACCCTGGTGGCGCGCGACCATCGCCGCGGTGACGCCCGCTATCGCCACCACCGCATACAGCGCGTAGGGAATCTCCTGCACGAACAGCAGCTGGCTCGCGACCAGGAAATAGGCCACGAACACCACCACGAGGAAATCGCGCGTGGTGCGCATCTCCATGGCCTTCAGCCCGCCGGCGATCACCAGCAACGCCACGGCCGGTTCCAGCCCGCTGAGCGCGCGCCAGTGCAGCCCCACCGCGAGGAAGGACATCACCACCAGCAGCAGCTTCACCGCCCGGCCGGGGAAGGACCACACGCCCTGGTGCACGCGATAGCGCCAGGCGATCGCCACCCCCATCACGAGCAGTACCCACGGCGGCAGCCGCAGCGCGTGCGGCCCGATCGCGAGCACCAGCGCGAACAGCAGCCACGCGAGGCTGCGCCGCGGCAGGGGCGTGCTCATGCGTCGGCACCCCCGCCCGCGATGCCGAACAGCGCCAGTGCAGCGAGCGCGCGGTCGCGCTGCGCTTCGCCCGAGCCGGGCTCCAGCCGCGTGCCCGGGATGTCGAGCCCGAAGTCGGCATTCAGCGCGTGCAGCTCCAGCACCCAGCGGCACAGCAGTGCGAGCCGTTGCTCGGTGCCGCCACGGTCAGCGGTCTGCGCCCACGTGAGCCACACGCGGCGGTCCGCGAAGGCCACGTACTCGCGCGTCTGCAAGGGCTGGCCTTTCGCCAGCGTCTTCCACGCGACATGGCGCAGCGGGTCGCCCGGGTTGTAGTTGCGAAAGCCCGAGAAGTCCTCGGCCCCCGGATCGTGCGTGGCACTGCCCTCCTCGCCGCGGCCGGCATCGAGCGGCAGCGGCCCCGCGGGCGCCGGGCGCGGGTACACCAGGCAGCGCATGTCCAGATCCAGCCACGACCACGCCCGCAGAAGCCCCAGCGGGTAGCGACTCTCGAGGCGCAGGCGCCCCGGGCGCAACCAGCCGCGCCGCCCGGCGCGCGTGAACAGCAGCGCGTGGTCCTCGCCCAGCGGCGCAACGCGCGCTCCGGTCTCGTCGCCATCCGGCCACGCCAGCGTGATGCCGTCGTGCGCGCGCTTGCCTTCGTCGCGCAACTGCACGGCGAAGCTCGCCTGTTCGCCCGCGAATACCGGGTGGACCGTGCCGGCGGACAGTCGCAGCTGCGCGAGATTCGCATAGGTGTGCAGCACGCC
>JAGPES010000162.1 GCA_018057015.1 Pseudomonadales bacterium
CCACGGCGCCACGCGCACCATCAAGGCGCACGGCACGGAGGAGCAGAAGCGCGTCTACCTGCCGAAACTCGTGAGCGGTGAGTGGACCGGCACCATGTGCCTCACCGAAGCCCACGCGGGCAGCGACCTCGGCATGCTGCGCACGCGCGCCGAGCCGCACGCCGACGGCAGCTACCGGATCACGGGCACCAAGATCTTCATCTCCGCCGGCGACCACGATCTCGCGCAGAACATCGTGCACATCGTGCTCGCGCGCCTGCCCGACGCCCCGCCCGGCACCAAGGGCATCTCGCTGTTCCTGGTGCCGAAGAGGCTGCCGCAGGCCGATGGCTCACTGGTGCCTAACAGCGTTTCCTGCGGCTCCATCGAGCACAAGATGGGCATCAACGCCTCCGCGACCTGCGTGATGAACTTCGACGCCGCCACGGGCTTCCTGATCGGCGAGCCCAACCGCGGCCTCAACCACATGTTCACGTTCATGAACGCCGCGCGCCTGGGCACGGCGATGCAGGGACTGGCGGCGGCGGAGCTCTCGTTCCAGGGCGCGCTGGCCTACGCGCGCGAACGCCTGCAGGGGCGCTCGCTCTCGGGGCCGAAGAACGCTGCCGGGCCGGCGGATCCGCTGATCGTGCATCCGAACATCCGGCGCATGCTGCTGACGCAGAAGGCCTACGCCGAGGGCAGCCGCGCCTTCCTGTACTGGCTGTGCCAGCTGGTCGATATCGCCGACAAGTCCGCCGATGCCGCGGCGCGCAAGCAGGCCGAGGACCTGATGGCGCTGCTGACGCCGGTGGCCAAGGCCTTCGTGACCGAGGCCGGCTACGAAGCGGCGAACCTGGGCGTGCAGGTGTTCGGCGGGCACGGCTACGTGCGCGAGCACGGCATGGAGCAGATCGTGCGCGACACGCGCATCGCGCTGATCTACGAAGGCACCAGCGCGATCCAGGCGCTGGACCTGCTCGGGCGCAAGATCATGGGCAGCGGCGGCGAGTTGCTGCGCGGCTTTGCCGCCATCGTCGAGCAGTTCTGCGCCGAGAACGCCGGCAACGCGGACATGGCGCCGCTGGTCGCCGCGCTGACGGCCAACGGCAAGCGGCTCGAGGGGCTGACGATGCACATCGCCGGGGTCGCGATGAAAAATCCCGACGAGGCCGATGCAGCGGCCTTCGAGTACCTGATGTTCATCGGCTATTTCGTGCTCGGTTTCATGTGGGCGCGCATGGCGCGCACCGCGCTCGATGCGCTGGCGGGCGCCACCGACGAGACCGATTTCTACCGCGCCAAGATCGAGACCGCGCGCTTCTATTTCCAGCGCATCCTGCCGCGCACCGAGAGCCTGGCGCTGTGCGTCGAGGCCGGTGGCGCCACGCTGATGGCATTGCCGCAGGAGCATTTCGCGCTGTGAACGCATCCGGGCACGGGCCGGGCGCGACTTCTCGCGCCGCGGCCCGCGCGCGTATACTGCGTGCCCCGGTGACAGGCGCCCGCGCGGCGCAGGGTGCGGCACGATGAGCGAAGCAGGAAAACTCCATCCCGAAGACCAGCAGCGCGTCGACGCCTTCACGTCGACGGGGATTCACTCGGTCCCGCGCAAGCCCTTCCGTCCGCTGGTGCTGCTGGCCGTGATCCTCGCGGTCACGACCGCGATGACGGTCCTGAGCATCGCCATCGAACGAATGTATATCCCCTGAGCAAAGTTTCCATTACAATGCGCGCCGCGTGGACAGGCCCACGCGGCGTCTGACCATTTTCGGAGTGTAGCTCAGCCTGGTAGAGCACTGCCTTCGGGAGGCAGGGGTCGAAGGTTCGAATCCTTTCACTCCGACCAGTTCACACAAGGGCCGTCGCGGCGAGCGACGGCCCTTTTTGTTTGCTGCGCCCGGCGCCCGGTTTGATTTCACCGCCACGCCACGCTAACTTGGCGCGACCCTCCGCCGAGCCGCACCGATGAGCAACGACACCCTGGATCTCGCTTTCCGTTACGCCGCGCTGATCGACGATCGCCGGCTGGACGAGTTGCACACGATCATGCTGCCCTCGATCCGCATCTCGGGTCCGGGCTACGTGATGGATACGCTGCCCGAGGTCGAGCGCGGGATGGAAATCCTGCGCCAGTACGACCGTACCTTCCACCTGGTCGGCAACCAGCTCGGCGCCTGGGGCGATGACGGCGCGTGGAGCGGCGAGACCTATTGCATCGCCTCGCACGTCTACCAGCGTGACGGCGCGCAATGGAAGCTCGACATGGCGATCCGTTACCAGGACCGCATCGTGCGCCAGGAGGACGGATTGCGCTTCGCCTCGCGCGAGCTGCGCCTGGCCTGGGTGCAGGACCTGCCGCTGACGATGGCCCCCTGATCGGCTCAGGCCGGGGCGCGCAGCGCGTCGCGCCTGCCGGCGGCGTCGGCGCGGCCGCGCCCCAGCGCCATCCCGCACTCGCGCCACAGGCGCTCGCTCACCGCCGCGAGCGGCTCCCCGCCTTCGACCAGCCATGCCGCGATCGCGGCCGCGACATCCGGCCAGTCCGAGCGCGGTGGTGTTGCCTGCAGCGCGAGGAAATCGGCGATCACCTGCGGGTCGAGGCGGTGCGCGATGCGCGCCAGGCCCAGTTCCTGCAGCGCCAGCGCATTGGACACCTGCTCCATCTGGCCGGCGAGCGGCTTGGCGAGGATGTGCTTGCCGTGGCACAGCGCCTCGCTGATCAGTTCGAAGCCGCAGTTGCACACGATATGGCTCGCGCGCTCCAGCGCCGCGACGAAGCTGGCGCGACCCACCGGGTGGGTCGCCACGTTGCCGCGCAGGTCCTCGGCCAGCCCGGGTCCGAACATCGCGAAGCGCCAGCCCGGGATCGCGCGCAGCAGTGCAACCACGCGTTCGGGATCCTCGAAGGGCAGGTAGACCAGCGCCTCCCGCGGCGATGAGCACGCGGGCCCGCCCGCCGGGCGCGCGTCGACGTCGACGATCGGCGGCAGTATCGGGCGCCCGAAGTGATGCCAGTGCAGCCCGATGCGCGTGCCCACGGGCGCGCAGGCCCGCAGCACCAGGCTGCCCACGAGGTTGCGCCGCGAGCGCGGCACACCGGGCACCAGCGCGTACTGGTGTCCCAGGCCGATGCAGTCGCGCCGCTGCCGGTGCGCCGCCCATGCGGTGACGGGCTCGAAATCGGAAATGACGCTGTCGTAGCCCGCCAGGTCGAGCTCGCGCACGTCGCGCAGGAACTCCCCGGGCGCGAGCTGGCGCAGCGTCGCGAGCGCAAGCACGCGGCCCGCGCGGGTGGTGAAGCTCAGCCCGCGGCGCCATCGCCAGGCGCCGAAGCCCTCCATGTCGAAGAAGTCCTCGCGCGTGCGTCCGGAGAACAGCCAGTCGACCTGCACCTGCGGGTAGCGTGCCAGTGCGCGCGCCATCGCGCGCGCCCGCGTCAGGTGGCCGTTGCCCGTGCCCTGCACGCCATAGAGGATCTTCACGCGGCGAACAGCGCGTGTGCCGCCAGCAGCAGCGAACTGCCGAGCAGCGCGCCGGCCGCGGTGTCGCTGGGAAAGTGCACGCCGAGGAACACGCGCGATGCGCCCACGCAGCAGGCCCAGGGATACAGCAGCAAGGCGGCCCAGGTGCCGAACTCCTGCGTGCACAGCCCGGCGAACAGGAACGCCGCCGAGGTGTGGCCGGAGGGAAAACTGAAACGGTCGGAGGCGATCACCAGGCTGCGAAAGCCGGGCAGGATGTCCGGGGGGCGCCGGCGCCGGCAGGTATTCTTCATCAGCAGGTAGGCCGCGCGCTCCAGGGCGAAGGCCTGGCAGCCCAGCGTGATGAATGCGATGGCGTCGATCGCGCCGGTGGCGAGGAACAGCAGCGCCGGCAGCAGGTAGAGCCAGCCGTCGGCGCTGCGCGAGATCCAGCGCGCCGCCACGAAGATCACGGCTTCGGCGCTGCGCCGGTGGCACCAGCCGAAGGCGAGGACGTCGAGGCGGTGGATGTTCTGCAGCAAAGCGGTATCCCCTGCGCGTTCCATGCGCCGAGGATGCACGGCGATTGTTGAGCTGTTGTGGTGTTTCGGTGAATTTTTGATGACGCCGCCGGGCCGCTCAGTGCGGCGCGCGAAAGCGCCGCGTCTCGGTGTCCTGGCGGCGCGCGCCCAGCTCGTTGCGCGCGAGCGCGATCAGCGCCGCGGCGGCGCGCTGCTCTTCGGTCCCGGCCAGGCGCAGGATTTCCCACAGCCTGCGATCGGACAGGTTCTTCACGTCGATGCGGTATTCGGTCTGCATGCGAGGCGTCTCCTGCGATGTTCGCGCCGGCGGATGCTGCGCGCGATCTGTGACAGCTTCATTAAGCCGACGCGCTGGGCTAGAGTCGCGCCACGCCCGGGCTGCCCGCTCACGTGATGCCGGGCGACAGGAGGATCCGCGATGCCCGCCGGAGTGCTTGCGCTGATCGTGGCGCTGGTGATGTTGCTGCTGCTGCCGTTCCTGCTCGCCGACGCGATGGTGTCGGCGCTGCTCGAGCTCGGCATCGCGCCGCGCATGGCGACACTGCTGGTGATCGGCATCTTCCTCGGCAGCCTGTTCAACGTGCCGGTGTGGCGGCGCGGGGGCGCCGCCGTGCTGGAATACCGCCCGTCGGATTTCTTCGGCCTCGGCCGGCTCGCGCCGCGACTGGTGCAGCCCGGCACGCGGCAGGTGATCGCGCTGAACGTCGGCGGCTGCCTGATACCCTCGATCATCGTGATCTACGAACTGGCGCGCCTGCTCGACGCCGGTGGCGATGCCCCGCTGCACGCCGTGGTGGCGATCGCGCTGAACGTCGCGGCCTGCTACCTGATGGCGCGCCCCGTCGCGGGGCTCGGCATCCTGCTGCCCGCGCTGGTGCCGGGCTGCCTCGCGGCGCTGGTCGCCCTGTTGCTGGCGGGCGAGCACGCGCCCCCGGTCGCGTTCTGCGCCGGCGTGCTGGGACCGCTGATCGGCGCGGACCTGCTGCACATCCGCGACCTCGGCCGGCGCGGCGGCGGGCTGCTGAGCATCGGCGGCGCCGGCACCTTCGACGGCATCGTGATTTCCGGGTTCCTCGCCACGATGCTGAGCACCTGAGCGCGGGTCATCTGCTAACCTGCGGGTCCGTTCACCGCCGATCTGCCGGAAAGCGCCCATGGATCTCGAAGATTTCCGCCGCGAGTACCTCGCTCCCGGACTGCACCGCAAGGACCTCGACGCCTCACCGTTCCGGCAGTTCGAGATCTGGCTGAAACACGCGATCGAC
Organism: Pseudomonadales bacterium; assembly: GCA_018057015.1. Taxonomy (GTDB): domain Bacteria; phylum Pseudomonadota; class Gammaproteobacteria; order Pseudomonadales; family UBA5518; genus UBA5518. Next base: position 5,251 of record JAGPES010000162.1, read on the forward strand.
GCCGGCCTGCGCGACCCCACCGCGATGGCGGTGGCAACGGTCGATGCGCGCGGGCGACCCTCGCAGCGGCTGGTGCTGCTGAAGCACTGCGACGACGCCGGCTTCGTGTTCTACACCAACCTCGAGAGCCGCAAGGCGCGCGAGATCGCCGGCAATCCGCGCGTGGCGCTGCTGTTTCCGTGGGCGGACATGGAGCGGCAGGTGCGCATCGAGGGCGCGGTGGAGCGCATGGGTAGCGCGGAGGCGCTGAAGTATTTCCTGATGCGCCCGCGCGCCAGCCAGCTCGCGGCGTGGGCCTCGGCGCAGAGTCGCCCGTTGTCCTCGCGCTCGCTGCTGGAGGACGAGTTCGCGCGCCTGAAGCAGAAGTTCGGCGAGGGCCGGATCCCGCTGCCCTCGTTCTGGGGCGGCTACCGCGTGGTGCCGGATGCCTTCGAGTTCTGGCAGGGGCGTCCCAACCGCCTGCACGACCGCTTCAGCTACGCGCTGGCCGACGGCGGGCAGTGGCGCATCGAGCGGCTCGCGCCCTGACTCACACCACGAGGTCGAGCTGCTGCAGGGTTCCGGCGGAGAGATCCTCGCCGATCCACAGGCCGCTGCGGCGTACCACGGCGAGCGTCTCGTTGGCGGCGGTGTTCACGCTGAACGGTGTTTCCACGCTGCCCAGGTAGAGCGCGCCGATCCCGAGCGCGGCAAGCGGGGTCAGCACGTCGCTGCCGCGCGCGTCCTTGCTCAAGGCCAGCAGCCGCGCATACACCGCGTCGCCGGCATCGATGAAACCGTTGCCGTCGTCGTCGTGGCGCGCGAGCTCCGCGAAACCGTCGCCGCTGAGCGCGCCGAACAGTTCGCGGCCGTCATTGATGCGCCCGTCGCCGTTGCGATCGAGCGCGACGAAGGCACTCTGGCCCGCCGCCATGGACACCATCTCCGCGGTGCCGTCGGCGTCGAGGTCGAAGGCGTACTTCAGGGCGCTGAGCTCGGGCCCGTTCCCCGCGAGGTTGAGCAGCAGCGGATCCTTGCGCGCGCCGGCACTGACCGTGACCGAGGTCGTACTCTCGAAGCGCCGCTGCATCAGCAGCGACAGCGCGATGTGCATCTCGCGGCCGTCGGCGGTCCGCACCGTGGCGTCGGCCGCGAAGGCGCTGGTTTCGGCCTCGCTGTAGTGCTCGCTGGTGCGCGCGCTGAACGCGAGCTGCGCGGAGGGGGCGGCAGGCACGTCACCCGCGACCCCGCCCTCCCCGGGTCCGCCGGCGTCAATCGCGGCGATGCGCACCGCGCGGCCCGAGAGCATCTCGATCAGCAGCTGCAGGTAACGGATCTCCGCGTCGAGCGCCGGATCGGCGGGGCCGGCGACGGCGTCGGCATCGGCGACTGGCGCCGGGGCCGCGCGCGTGACGGACACCTGCAGCTCGCGCTCGACGCGCTGCTGGCGCTGCTCCGCGTGCGCGGCGCGCATCTCGATCTGAGAACCCTGGATCTTCATCGTCACCCCGGCTGGTACCGCAGCGGGGTTATCGGCCGCGGCGCGGCCAACTTGAGCCCCCCGGCCGCGCACCTTGCGCGCGCGGCCGGCGGCTACTCGGGGCTGCCCCCGAGCGTGAACGTCGCGTGGCGGTCGAGCCCCAGCAGCATCGTCAACCGCGGCAGGCTCTCCGCGAGGGCGGCGCGCAGCGTGTGGGGCGGATTGACCACGAACACGCCGCTGCCGTAGAGGCCGTGCGCGGCGTCGGCCGCGCGTACCACCAGCTCGGCGCGCAGCCAGCGTTCCGGGGCCAGCGCCGCGAGCCGCGCGGGCAGCTCGCGCGATTCGCGGCGCGGGATCATCGGGTACCACACCATGTAGACGCCGGTGGCGAAGCGGCGCAGTGCCTGCTTCAACGCATCGACCAGGCGCACGTAGTCGTCACGCACCTCGTAGGACGGGTCGATCAGGACCAGCGCGCGGCGCGGTTCCGGCGGCAGCAGGGCCTTCAG
>JAGPES010000163.1 GCA_018057015.1 Pseudomonadales bacterium
TCGGGCTGCGCGTCGCGGAACAACCGGTCGTAGAGGCGCAGCTCGCAATCGAGCGCCTGGCTGGCCTCGACCCAGTGGATCACGCCCTTGACCTTGCGCCCGTCGGAGGGGTTCTTGCCGAGCGTGTCGGGGTCGTAGGTGCACAACAGCTCGACGATCTCGCCGGCGGCGTCGCGCACCACGTCGATGGCGCGGATCACGTAGGCATTGCGCAGCCTGACCTCGGCCCCGGACACCAGGCGCTTGTAGTCCTTCGCGGCTTCCATGCGGAAGTCCTCGCGGTCGATCCACAGCTCGCGCGAGAACGGCAGCACGCGCTGGCCGAGGTCGAGGCGCTGCGGATGCGCGGAGGTCGTGATTTCCTCGCGCACCCCCTCGGGGTAATTCGTGAGCGTGACCTTCAGCGGACGCAGCACGCACATCGCGCGCGGGGCGTTCTTGTCCAGTTCGTCGCGGATGCAGTAATCGAGCATGCCGAGATCGACAAGGCCGTCGGAACGGCTGACGCCGGTGCGCTCGACGAAGTCGCGGATCGCGGCGGGACTGACGCCACGCCGGCGCAGGCCCGAGATCGTGGGCATGCGCGGGTCGTCCCAGCCCTGCACGTGGCCTTCCTCGACCAACTGACGCAGCTTGCGCTTGCTGGTGACGGTGTAGCTCAGGTTGAGGCGCGCGAACTCGTACTGGCGCGGGCGTCCCGGCACCGGCAGGTTCGCGATGAACCACTCGTACAGCGGGCGGTGGTCCTCGAACTCCAGCGTGCAGATGGAATGGGTGACCTGCTCGATGGCGTCTTCCTGACCGTGCGCGAAGTCGTAGGAGGGATAGATGTGCCAGGCTGTGCCGGTGCGGTGATGATGCGCGTGCTTCACGCGATACAGCACCGGGTCGCGCAGGTTCAGGTTGGGAGAGCCCATGTCGATGCGCGCGCGCAGCGTCATGCGGCCTTCCTCGATACTGCCCTGGCGCATCTGCGCCAGGAGTTCCAGGCTCTCGGCCACCGGGCGGTCACGCCACGGGCTGTTGCGCCCGGGCTCGGTCAGCGTGCCGCGGTATTGGCGCATGTCCTCGGGTCCCAGCTCGCAGACGTAGGCCTTGCCTTCGCGCACCAGGTGCTGCGCCCAGCCGTAGAGCGTCTCGAAGTAATCGCTGGCGTAACGAACCTCACCGTCCCACGCATACCCGAGCCAGGACACGTCGCGGATGATCGAATCGACGTACTCGACGTCCTCGGTCGACGGGTTGGTGTCATCGAAGCGCAGGTTGCACACCCCGCCGAATTCCTGCGCCAGCCCGAAGTTGACGCAGATCGACTTGGCGTGCCCGATGTGCAGGTAGCCATTGGGCTCCGGCGGAAAGCGCGTCACGACCCCGCTCACGCGACCGGCCGCCAGGTCTTCGCGGATGATCGTGCGCAGGAAGTGCGAGGGTCTGGTGGCGTCGGTCATCGGATGCGGCATCGCGGCAAAAATGAATCGGCGATTATAGCCGCCGGGGTAGGTCCAACCAACAAAACCCTTTACAATGCGGCCTCATTTTTACCCGTACGGAACCTCAAGATGGTCACTCTCCACACTTCCATGGGCGACATCACCCTCGAACTCGACGCGGAAAAGGCGCCGAAGACGGTCGCCAATTTCCTGCAGTACGCGCGCGACGGCTTCTACGACGGCACGATCTTCCACCGCGTGATCAGCAACTTCATGATCCAGGGCGGCGGCATGACGCCCGACATGGCGCAAAAAGCCACCCGCGCCCCCGTCGAAAACGAGGCCAACAACGGACTCAAGAACAAGACCGGCACCATCGCGATGGCCCGCACCAACGACCCGCATTCGGCTACCGCGCAGTTCTTCATCAACGTGACCGACAACGGCTTCCTCGACCACAGCGCCCCCACCGCGCAGGGCTGGGGTTATGCGGTGTTCGGCAAGGTCACGAGCGGCATGGACGTGGTCGAGAAGATCAAGGCCGTGGCCACCGGCAGCAAGGGCTTCCACCAGGACGTGCCCAAGGAAGCTGTGACCATCGAGCGCGTGACGGTCGAGTAAAACCGGGCTTCTTCCGGTCGCGGGCATGGCCCGCTCCTACACCAGCTTCTCGCGCGTCACGCGCCGGGACGGATGTAGGAGCGGGCCATGCCCGCGATTGGTTTCGACGGGCACAGCCCGCGACGTCAGCCCCGCTGCCTGGCCATCTGCGCCTGGAACGCCCCCATCGCCGCCTTCATGTCCGCGTTGATCACCTTGGCCGACTCGCGCGAGTTCAGCCGCGCCAGCGTTTCGCCCAGGCCCGGCACTTCCGCCACCAGGTCCCAGTCGTAGACCTTGCGCGCCACCAGGCCCGCCAGGCTGAAGGTGAAGGTCGCGAAGAAGTCCGCGTGGGTCATCTGTTCGCCCATCACGAAGGGACTGCACTTCAGCAGCGCCTTCAGGCCCGCCATGCCCTTGCGCAGCACCGGCTCGACCTCGGCCACGGTGGCCTCGCTGTTCGAGCCGCCGAAGAACACGCCCGGATAGAGCCGGCGCGCGGGCAGTTCGATGTAGAGCTCCATCATCGCGATGGCCTGGCGCACCTGCGCGCGCTTGAACGGGTCCGCGGGGTAGAACGCGGGCGTCGGCACCACGTCCTCGATGTAGTCGAGCATCACGCTGGTTTCGCTGAGAAAGCCGTGCCCGGTCTCCAGGCAGGGCACCTTGCCCAGGGGGCTGCGCGCCAGGTAGGCGGATTCCTGGCTGGGGTAGGTCTCGACGATCTCGAAGGGGGCGCCCTTCTCCATCAAGGCCATGCGCACCATGTTGAAATAGTTGCTCACCGCGAAACCGTGCAGCTTCAGCATCGAAACGACCTCCGTTGTTGCGGCGCACCCCCATGGTGCAACCCATTTTCGAACCTTATACCGGGCATCGGCGAATTAACAGCGCCCCCCGCATCCTCTATACTGCCGGCCTTTTTCCGGCATGCAGCCCCCGAAGCGCGTGCCAGCCCCGTTGAACCCACCGAGGAGTCTTGCCGTGCTCGAAGCCTATCGCAGCCATGTCCGGGAACGCGCCGCCCAGGGCATCGTGCCCAAGCCGCTCGGCGCCGAGTGGACCGCGCAGCTCGTGGAGCTGCTGAAGAAACCGCCGGCCGGCGAGGAAACCTTCCTGGTCGACCTGATCACCAACCGCGTGCCGCCGGGGGTGGACGAAGCCGCCTACGTGAAGGCCGCCTTCCTCAGCGCCATCGTCAACGGGCAGGCGAAGTCGCCGTTGATCGACCGCAAACACGCGATCGAGCTGCTCGGCAACATGCTGGGCGGTTACAACATCGAGACGCTGGTCGCGTCGCTGGAGGACGCCGAGCTGGGCGCACTGGCCGCCGAGCAGCTCAAGGGCACGCTGCTGATGTTCGATGCCTTCCACGACGTGGCGGAAAAGCACCAGGCCGGCAACGCGCACGCCACCGCCGTGATGAAATCCTGGGCCGAGGCCGAGTGGTTCACCAGCCGCCCCGCCGTGCCCGAATCAATCCGCAACACCGTGTTCAAGGTGAGCGGCGAGATCAACACTGATGATCTCTCCCCCGCTCCCGACGCCTGGAGCCGCCCCGACATCCCGCTGCACGCACTGGCCATGTTCAAGATGCGCCGCGAAGGCCTGGAGCCCGACGAGCACGGCGCGATCGGCCCGATCCGCCAGATCGAGGAATTGAAGAAAAAGGGCCACCCGATCGCCTTCGTCGGCGACGTGGTCGGCACCGGCTCCAGCCGCAAGTCCGCCACCAACTCGGTGCTGTGGTTCTTCGGCGACGACATGCCCGGCGTGCCCAACAAGCGCTCGGGTGGTGTCTGCATCGGCGGCAAGGTGGCCCCGATCTTCTACAACACGATGGAAGACGCCGGCGCCCTGGTGTTCGAGGCGCCGGTCGAGCGCCTGAACATGGGCGACGTGATCGAGATCCGCCCCTACGACGGCGTGATCAGGAACGCCACCACGGGCGAGGAACTGTCGCGCTTCGAACTGAAATCCGACGTGCTGCTGGACGAAGTGCGGGCCGGCGGGCGCATCAACCTGATCGTGGGCCGCGGCCTCACCAAGAAGGCACGCGAGTCGCTGGGCCTGCCGACCTCGACGCTGTTCCGCGTTCCCGCGCAGCCCGCCGACACCGGCAAGGGCTACACGCTGGCGCAGAAGATGGTCGGCCGCGCCTGCGGCGTGGCCGGCATCCGCCCCGGCACCTACTGCGAACCGCACATGACCACCGTGGGCTCGCAGGACACCACCGGCCCGATGACGCGAGACGAACTGAAGGACCTGGCCTGCCTCGGCTTCTCCGCGGACCTGGTGATGCAGAGCTTCTGCCACACCGCGGCCTACCCCAAGCCCGTGGACATCGAGACCCAGCACACCCTGCCCGACTTCATCATGACGCGCGGCGGCGTCTCGCTGCGTCCCGGTGACGGCATCATCCACAGCTGGCTGAACCGCATGCTGCTGCCCGACACCGTGGGCACCGGCGGTGACTCGCACACGCGCTTCCCGATGGGCATCTCCTTCCCGGCAGGCTCTGGCCTTGTGGCCTTCGCCGCCGCCACCGGCGTGATGCCGCTCGACATGCCGGAATCCGTGCTGGTGCGCTTCAAGGGCACGATGCGGCCCGGCATCACGCTGCGCGACCTGGTGCACGCGATTCCCTACTACGCGATCCAGCAGGGCCTGCTGACCGTGGAGAAGAAGGGCAAGAAGAACATCTTCTCGGGCCGCATCCTCGAGATCGAGGGCCTGGACAACCTCACCGTCGAACAGGCCTTCGAACTGTCGGATGCTTCCGCCGAGCGCTCGGCCGCCGGCTGCACGATCAAGCTCCCCGAGAGCGCGATCGCCGAATACCTGCGCTCGAACGTGACACTGCTGCGCTGGATGGTGTCCGAGGGCTACGGCGACCGCCGCACGCTGGAACGCCGCGCCGCGAAGATGGAACAGTGGCTCGCGAAGCCCGAACTGCTGGCCGCCGACAAGGACGCCGAGTACGCCGCGGTGATCGAGATCGATCTGGCCGAGGTGAACGAGCCCGTGGTCTGCGCCCCGAACGACCCCGACGACGCGCGCCTGCTGTCGCAGGTGGCCGGCGACAAGGTCGACGAGGTATTCATCGGCTCGTGCATGACCAACATCGGCCACTACCGTGCTGCCGGCAAGCTGCTGGAGAAGTTCAAGGGCAGCATCCCCACGCGCATGTGGATCGCCCCGCCGACGCGCATGGACGAGCACACGCTGATGGAGGAAGGCTACTACAACATCTACGGCCGCGTGGGCGCGCGTACCGAGATGCCCGGTTGCTCGCTGTGCATGGGCAACCAGGCGCGCGTGGCGCCGAACTCCACCGTGCTCTCGACCTCCACGCGCAACTTCCCGAACCGGCTCGGCGAGGGCGCCAACGTGTACCTCACCTCGGCGGAACTCGCCGCCGTGGGCGCGATCCTCGGCCGCCTGCCGACCGTGGCGGAGTACATGGAGTACGCGAAGAAGATCGACGCCATGGCGAGCGAAATCTACCGCTACATGAACTTCGACCAGATCGCGAGCTTTCGCAAGGGAGCCGAGGAAGGCAAGCGCATCGCGGCGGTGGAGATCACCGAAGTTTCGATGGCCTGATCGCAAATTGTGGGTCCGGATTCATCCGGTCTGCATTCCGCCTTGTTGGCGCGGGCCATGCCCACGCCCAATCGAGAATCCCCGGCGTACCCGGGGGTTCTTTTTTTGCGCCGCGTCATCGCGCAAGACACGGCCGACTGCCAGCGCATCAAGCCCGTGGAACGGTGCGCCACCCGTCTCAGTGCCGCACACGCGTGCGCGCCTGGTACTCCTCGAACACCGGGCGCACCAGGTCGATCACCTCGTCGGCTCGCGTTCCATCGTCACCCTCCTCGACCAGTTCCTCGATCCACTCGAGCGCGATGCGAATCGCGCGAACCAGGTCGTCGACCGGCGCATCGGAATAGTCGTCCATAGCTTCAGCCTCCATGACCGGGCGCAGGGACGAGCCGGTCATTCAGGCCACGGCCTGCAGCGGGGGATGTGCGTCGCCGGTGATACACGCGGCATCGTGATAGCCGACACCCAGCAGATGAGGCAGTCCGTCGAAACCCGCTTCGGCCGGGATGCGCAGGCCCTGCACGATGTCGTAGCGGTATCCCAGCGCGGAGAACAGCCGCTTGTAGAGCCGGGCGCGGTTGATGTCCGTGACCACCACGCTGTACGCGTAGCCGAGCGCGCGTGAGGCCTCGATCATCGCGCTGCAGTAGTGGCGCAGCACCTCGGGGGTGCGGTACTCGGGCGCCACGGCCAGGCGGCCCCACTGGCAGAACGAATTTTCCGCCAGGCGCAGCCCGGGCAGCGCGGCGACGAGATCCAGTCCTTCATCCTCCAGGGGCACCGGATGCAGTGATTGCGGGTGACGTCCGGTGATGCGCGTGCCGCCGATGCACCGGCCCCCGACCCGCGCGACCAGGATGTCGCTGCGCCGGTCGCGCGCATCCTCGGAGCCGTCGAAGTCCGCTATACCCAATTCGCGCCGAAAGCATTTCTCGCGTATCCGGTAATACTGCTCGAGCAGGACCGGATCTTTCGTGAGTTCGTACTTCAGCGTCATGGGCTCGCTCTCGAACCGCGGAGCATGACCGTGCTCCGGAGGTGCCTGAAAAAAAGCAGCGCCGGGCGCCAATGTCGTGGCCGCGCGACGCTCAACCTGGACCTGCAGGGGTGGGGGTCGAGAACTACTTAGCGAATACCGGGCCAACTCCAGAATGTTGTTTTTTTTCAATGCGTTGATGGCGCATGAGAAAGACCGGGTCGGAACGCATGCCGCGGCCGGCCCCGATACTGTTGCGGATCGGCGACAGATACCGGGCGACAGGTATATCGCGTGATATCTCAATGACTTGCATGTCGCGGATCGGCGACACCGGCACATCCGGCACGGCGGATGGGCAGCATCCGCGCAGACTGACAATGTCGCCGGGCGGCGACACCGTCAGTCCCCGGTCTTGAACCGTTCCGGGCGCAGCTCGTGGCGCTGCAGCAGCTTGTAGAGATCGGTGCGGTTGCGCTGGGCGATCCGCGCCGCCTGCGCGACATTGCCCCCGGCCATGCGCAGCACCTTCACCAGGTAGTCGCGCTCGAACTGGTGTCGCGCCTCGTTGAAGCTCGGCAG
>JAGPES010000164.1 GCA_018057015.1 Pseudomonadales bacterium
CCACTTGGCGTAGGCGATGCCGCAGGCGGGACAGATGCCCTCGTGCACGTGGCTTTCGGCGCGCGTGCGCGCGTGGCCGCACTTCGGGCAGCGTGTCATCGGCCGCGCATTCCCGGCCCGAGGTGAAGCGGAGCGTTCACATCCAGTGCACCCGCATGCGCCGCAGCACGGCCTTCTCGGCCTCCACCGCGAGGAACTTCGCCGCGCCCAGCAGCGCGATCAACAGCCACGAGCCGGCGTCGAGCGCAGTGGTCTGGAATGCCTTCTGCAGCGGCGGCGCATAGGTGAACAGTGCCTGCATGCCGAGCAGCAGGATGCTCATCCACAGCGCCACCGTGTTGCCCGACAGGATGTCGCGCCTGAACGCGGACGCGGTGAAGCGGCGGACGTTGAACAGGTAGACCAGTTCGCCGACCACGAGCATGTTCACGGCCGCCGTGCGGGCCGTCTCGATGCTGGCGCCGCGCGCGAGCTCCCACTCGAAGACGGTGAAGGTCACCGCGATCATCAGCAGGCTGACGTAGGCGATGCGCGCGGCCAGCAGCGGCGTGACCAGCGCTTCGCTCGGCCGGCGCGGGGGCCGGTCCATGACGCCGGCCTCGGCGGACTCGAAGGCCAGCGCCAGCGCCAGCGTGACGGCGGTGACCATGTTCACCCAGAGGATCTGACCGGCCGTCACGGGCAGGGCCAGGCCGGCGAACACCGCGAGCAGGATCACGCCGGCCTCGCCGCCGTTCGTGGGCAGGATGAAGAGCAGCGACTTTTTTATGTTGTCGAACACCACGCGGCCCTCGCGTACGGCCAGGGCGATGGTCGCGAAGTTGTCGTCGGTCAGCACCAGGTCCGAGGCTTCGCGCGCGGCGTCGGTGCCCTTCTGTCCCATGGCCACGCCGATGTCCGCCGCCTTCAGCGCGGGGGCGTCGTTCACGCCGTCGCCGGTCATCGCCACCAGCTCGCCGTGCGCCTGCAATGCGGCCACCAGGCGCAGCTTGTGCTCGGGGCTGGCGCGGGCGAACACGTCGGTGGACTCGACGGCGCGCATCAGTGCCGCGTCGTCGAGCGTCTCGATGACCTCGCCGCTCAGCGCGTTCTCCGCCTCCAGTCCCAGCTGCCGGCCGATCGCCGCCGCGGTGACCGGGTGGTCCCCGGTGATCATCTTGACTCGCAATCCGGCGCGGAGGCATTCGGCCACCGCGGCCACCGCCTCCTCGCGCGGCGGGTCGATCAGTCCGACCAGCCCCAGCAGCGTGAATCGCGGTGTGATATCGGCCATCGCGATGGTCGTGGTGCCTGCGGGCAGGTTGCAACGCGCGAGCGCCAGCACGCGCTGGCCGGCACTGGCCGCCTCGTGCATGCGTGTTGCCCAGGCCTCGGGATCCAGCCGCTCGCCATTGCCCGCTCCCACGCACAGTTCCAGCACGCGTTCGGGCGCCCCCTTGAGCAGGGCAAATGCGTGTCCCTCGTGGTCGTGGTGCAGCGTCGCCATGAAGCGATGCTCGGATTCGAACGGGATCTCGTCGATCCTCGGCGTCGCTGTCGCGGCTTGCCCGGGGTCGAGACCGGACTTGCGCGCCAGTGACAGCAGTGCGCCCTCGGTGGGATCGCCGGCGAGGAGCCAGCCCGCGTCGGGGTCGTGCCGCAGCCGGGCATCGTTGCAGAGCAGCGCGCACTGCGCGAGCGCCTGCAGCGATTCGTCTTGCCCCGGGTCGACCGCCTCGTCGTCGCGGTGGAAGCCGCCCTCGGGGGCGTACCCCGCGCCGCTCACCGCGAGCGTCTGCCCCGGCAGCATGACGCTGGTCGCCGTCATTTCGTTGCGCGTGAGCGTGCCGGTCTTGTCGGAGCAGATCACGGTCACCGAACCCAGCGTCTCCACGGCGGGCAGGCGGCGCACGATCGCTCGCTTGCGGGCCATCGTGCGCGTGCCGATGGCGAGCACGATGGTCACTATCGCCGGCAGCCCCTCGGGAATGGCGGCCACTGCGAGCCCGACCACCGCGAGGAAGATCTCGAGCATCGGCATGTCGCGCAGGAAATGGCCGAACAGGAACGTGAGCAGGCCCAGCGCGACGATGAACCCGGTGATCTGGCGCGCGAACTGGTCGAGGCGGCGTGTCAGCGGCGTGACCAGCGACTGCACCTCGCCGACCAGCGTGCCGATGCGGCCGATCTCGGTTTCCTGCCCCGTCGCGACGACCAGTCCCCGCGCCTGTCCGAAGCTCACCACCGTGCCCGCGTACGCCATGCAGGAACGGTCGGCGAGGGCGGCGTCCGCGGCGACCGCCGCGGTGTCCTTTTCCACGGGCACCGATTCGCCGGTCAGCGCGGCTTCGTTGATCCTGAGGTTCTTCTCGTGCATCAGCCGCAGGTCTGCCGGCACGCGCGCGCCGGACTCCAGCAGCACGATGTCCCCGGGCACCAGCAGGGCGGCATCGATCTCGTGGCGCTCGCCGCCGCGCAGCACCGTGGCGCGGCTGGCCAGCATCGCCTGTACCGCCTCCAGCGCCTGCTCCGCCTTGCCTTCCTGGATGAAACCGATCAGCGCATTCACCAGCACCACGCCGATGATCACGCCCGCGTCGATGTAGTCCCGCAGCACCAGCGTCACGAAGCCGGCGGCGAGGAGCACGTAGATCAGCGGGTTGTGGAACTGCAGCAGCAAGCGCAGCCACGAAGGGTGCCGCGGTGGCGCCGGCAGCTCGTTGCGTCCGTGCTGCGCGAGCCGCTGTGCGGCCTGTTCCGGGTCCAGGCCGGTCGCGGGCCGCGCATCGACAGCATCGACGGCCTCGGCCGTCGAGCATGCGTGCCACGCGGTCGTCTCCGATAGCCTGCCCCGCGCGATGCTGTCGGGCTGCATTGCGATTCCTCCCTCGCGATCTCCTGCCCGGTCGCGCCGGGGAGGTCACGCGCCTGCACGATGCCTGCAGGTGCAGGCTGCCTCAGAACTTGCCCGGACGCAGTACCTCGACGTCCTGCAGGAAGCCCACCATCGCGTAGTCGGCGTAATAGCGTGCCTGGAGGTAGCCGAGCACTGCCTCGGCCTGTGCGCGCGGGCAGACCATCTCGATGCGAATGTTGACCGATTCCGTCCACGAGCCGTCGCGCGTGCCGCGGTTACCGCGCCCGCGCGCGTCCCACACCGTGTAGCCGCGCACGCCGAGCCGGTCGAATTCGCGCAGCAGCGCCTGCTCGATCGTCGCCTCGGTGATCACCGTGAGCAAGGTGCGTTTTTCCGTGGGCAGTGTCATCAACCGGTTCCCGTGAGTTGCAGCGCCAGCTGGTGGTAGAGCGGTATGCCGGCCAGGATGTTGAGCGGAAAGGTTACCCCGAGCACGGCGGCCAGCGAAAGCGCCGGCCTGGCTTCCGGCACCGCGAGGCGCATCGCCGCCGGGACCGCGATGTACGAGGCGCTGGCCGCGAGTGTCGCGAGCAGCGTCAGGCCGCCCGTCGACAGACCCAGCAGCAAGCCGCAGCCCAGGCCCAGCCCTGCCGACAGTAGCGGCATCAACAGTCCGAAGCCGAGCAATGCCAGGCCGCTGCGGCGCAGTTCGCCTGCCTGGCGGCTCACGATAAGCCCCATCTCGAGCAGGAACAGGGCCAGCGCGCCCTTGAACAGGTCGTAGAAGAAACCCTTGACCGGAGCGAGCCCCTCGGGTCCGGCCGCCCAGCCGATCGCCATGCCGCCCAGCAGCAGCGTGACGCCCTTGCCGAGGAAGGCCTCGTGCGCCAGTGCGCCCCAGTCCGTCCGGCGACCGATGCCGCGCGCGAGCACGATGCCGACCACGATCGCCGGCACCTCCATCACCGCGAGGAAGATGGTCATCTGCGGTTCGAAGGCGATCCCGCGCGACACCAGCCAGTTCACCCCGACCGCGAAGGTGGCCACGCTGACCGAGCCGTAGTGCGCGGCGGTGGCGGCGGCGTCGGCGCGGCCGAAGCCCGGCAGCGCGCGCAGGATGGCGAATGCGATCAGGGTCTGCAGCACCCCGAGCGCGATCACCGCGAGCAACTGCGGCACCAGCGGGCCCAGCGCCTGCTGTGCCAGGCCCTCGCCGCCCTTGAGCCCGATCGCGAGCAGCAGGAACAGCGACAGCGTGTCGTAGAGCGAGGCCGGCAGTTTCAGGTCCGAGCGCAGCAGTCCGGCTGCGAGGCCGAACAGGAAGAACATCACCACCACGTCGATCATGCCGGGGCCCTCGGGCGCGTCGCGCACAGGCTCGCGATCACGCTGGCGCCGATCAGCACCGCGACGATCGCCAGCGAGGCGGCCACGGGCACGTGATACCACGGCGCGATCAGCATCTTGGTGCCGATGAAGGTCAGCACCATCGCGAGCCCGTACTTCAGCAGGTGGAAACGCCCCGCGACGTCGGCGAGCAGGAAGTACAGCGCCCGCAGTCCGAGGATGGCGAAGATGTTCGAGGTGAACACGATGAACGGATCGGTGGTGATCGCGAAGATCGCCGGGATCGAGTCGACCGCGAACACCAGGTCCGAAGCCTCGACCAGCAGCAGCACCAGGAACAGCGGCGTGAACCAGCGCACGCCGTCCTTCACGAGGGTGAAGCGCTCGCCGTGGTAGTCCTCGGTGATGCGCAGGTGCCTGCGCGCGAAGCGCAGCAAGGGGTTCTTTTCCAGGTCGGGCTCCTTCTCGGCCATCACCAGCATGCGCAGCCCCGTGATCACGAGGAAGGCGCCGAAGATGTATAGCACCCAGTGGAACTCCCGCACCAGCCAGGCGCCGGCGAGGATCATGACGGCGCGCATCACTATGGCGCCGAGAACGCCGTAGAGCAGCACGCGCCGCTGGTACTCGGCGGCCACGTGGAACGAGGAGAAGATCAGCAGGAACACGAAGACGTTGTCGACCGAGAGCGACTTCTCGATCAGGTAGCCGGTGAGGAATTCGAGCGCCTTGCGGTCCGCGATCTCCTCGCCGACCGTGCCGTTCAGGTGCCACCACAGCCCCGCGTTGAAGGCGAGCGCCAGGCTGACCCAGACCAGCGACCAGGCCGCCGCCTCCTTCACGCTGACCCTGTGGGCCTTCCGCCCGCCCAACACGAACAGGTCGAGCGCCAGCATCACGAGCACGAAGCCGACGAAGGCCGCCCACATCCAGGGTTCGCCGATCGATACCGCGGTATCCGGGGTCACGCGCATCGCCTCGTCAGCTGCACTCGTCGCGGATGCCGATGGCGGCGCGCGCCGCCATCGCGGTGCGCTGGACCTCGTGCGGGTCGCGTCCGATCACGGTGAAGTGCCCCATCTTGCGCCCCGGACGGGGCCGGTCCTTGCCGTAGAGGTGCAGCCTGAGGCCGGGACGCTCGAGCAGCCGCCGCCAGTCCGGCTCGCGCGGCACGTTCGTGCCGTCCGGGTACCACAGGTCCCCGAGCAGGTTCACGCAGACGGCGGCGCAGTGCGCCTCGGTGTCGCCCAGCGGCAGGCCGCAGAGCGTGCGTACCTGCTGCTCGAACTGGTTCGTGACACACGCGTCCAGGGTGTAATGGCCGGAGTTGTGCGGGCGCGGCGCGATCTCGTTCACCAGCAGCTCGCCGCCGGACAGGAAGAACTCGACGCCCAGCGTGCCCACGTAATCCATGCGCTCGGCGATGACGGCGGCGATCGCCTGGGCCCGCGGGGCCGCGTCGGCGAGCGCACCCCGCGGCATGGGTGCCATGGAGCGATCGAGGATGCCGCCGCGGTGGTGGTTGGCCGTGGGCGGGAAGCAGCGCGTGTTGCCCGCCGCGTCGCGTGCCAGCACCACGGAGAGTTCGCCGTCCAGCGGCAGCAGCCGTTCGAGCACGCAGGCCCTGGCGCCCAGATCGTGGAATGCCACGCGCAGCCCGGCGCGATCCGCGACGCGGGCCTGCCCCTTGCCGTCATAGCCGCAACGCGCGACTTTCAGGATGCCCGGGAACAGTGCCGGCGCGCAGTGCTCGCAGTCTTCCTCGCGGAGGATGTCGGTCCAGGGGGCGTGCGGCAAGGCGTGCAGGCGCAGAAAGCCCTTCTCGGCCGAGCGGTCCTGGCAGATCGCCACTGCCGTGGAGCCCGGACGCACGGGCACGGCGCGTTCCAGTTGCGCGAGCGCCGCGGCGGGAACGCTCTCGAATTCGGTGGTGACGGCGGCGCAGCGCCCGGCGACCCGGGCCAGCGCCAACGGGTCGTCGTAGGCCCCGACCAGGTGTTCGTCGGCTACTGCCCCGGCGACGCTGCGAGGATCCGGGTCCAGCACCAGGGTGTGGTAGCCCAGCTCGCGCGCGGCCAGCACGAAGTAGTGCCCCAGCTGGCCGCCGCCGAGCACGCCGAGCGTCGCGGGCGGCAGGATCATGGGCCCACCGGCAGGCGCATGCCGAGCGCGCGATCACGCTGGCGGGTGCGGAAGGCATCGAGCGCGTGCGCCAGCGGCGCGTCGGCCTCACCGTTGGCGGCGAGCAGGGACACTGCGAACAGCGCGGCATTCGCGGCGCCGGCCTCGCCGATCGCGAAGGTCGCCACCGGTATGCCTTTGGGCATCTGCACGATGGAGAGCAGCGAATCCAGCCCATTCAGGTGCTTCGAGGGAACGGGCACTCCCAGCACCGGCAGCGGCGTCTTCGCGGCCAGCATGCCGGGCAGGTGAGCCGCGCCGCCGGCGCCCGCGATGATGGCGCGCAAACCGCGCCCGCGTGCCGTGGCGGCGTACTCGAACAGCAGGTCCGGGGTGCGGTGCGCCGAAACGACGCGCGCCTCGTGCGCGACGCCGAACTCCTCCAGCACCTGCGCGGCCGCCTGCATGACCGGCCAGTCCGAATCCGAGCCCATCACGATGCCGACCAGGGGTTGTGCCAGCGCCATCACTCGTCTCCCGCCAGCGCCGGGAAACCGGGCGCCGGGCGCAGCCGGCGCGCCAGGCGACGCTGCAGCGTGCGCCCCGCGCGCTCGGCGGCGCGGTCGATCGCCACGTAGAGATCCGCCTCGGTGTCCTCGATCACGAGACGGGGCAGCCCTTTCAGGCGCAGCGCGATGTGGCAGCGCTTGTCCTCGCCGCCACGCGGACCGTTGATGTCGGACAGCCGCACCGTGACGCGATGGATCGCGCTCTCGCCGGCGGGGAGGCTGCAGGCCAGGCGCTTGCGCACGTGTTCGCGCAGGCCCCCGGTCAGTTCGAAACCGCGGCACTGGAT
>JAGPES010000165.1 GCA_018057015.1 Pseudomonadales bacterium
GCGGAGCTACAGTACCGCTTGGCGATGCGCGACAACCCGCGCCGCCAGCGGCTCAACCGCCTCAACTGGGAGGTCGCCAACCGCACGAAGTGGGACGAGGATGTCGCCCGGGGCTCGCAACACGCCGCCGCCGTCCCGCTCACGGAACCCGAGCTCGACGCCTGCCGGGCCGAACTTCGGCGCCTGTCGAGTACGTCCCTGCCCTGGCGGGCGCTCCAATACCTCCTCGGCTGCTGGGCCTGCCAGACCTTCTGGGTAGCCGTGGTCAGCTTCGTGGTTACGCGCGGCGTCGACGATATGACGGACTGGCTGTTCTCGGCCACGGCCTATTCTGGTGCAGCCGTGCTGGTCGCGACATTTCATGGCGGCGGTTACCAGGCACCATCGTCCAAGGGTCCACGAAAGCCCCCCTGCAGTTCATGTGGCAGGTAGGCAACTGACTCATCCCTGTGAATTCAGGCAGCCCCTCGTACAATGTATCAGGCGCGGGGGCCGCATCGTAGTTCGTGCTCAGCGCGAAGCCAGTCCTGCAGCGGGCTTCCGGGAACATCACCGCGCGCCAAGAAGATCTGATAGGCGCGCTCGCGAATGTCTTGTTCCGTGACTGTCAGGGGCCTTGGCTCCTGACGGCACAAGCGCACTGCGTCGACTGATTTCGCTTCGGGTGAACGACGGGTTCGAGCAGGCTTCATGGCACGCCTCCCATGTCGGTGCAGCTCGCTGGCGAAGCGAGCGGCGCATTTGTTCTCAGTCCAATCTCACCGCGTAGGGTGGTACACTCCACACGGGACCGTAGCGCGATAGCGATATCTGGGCCAGCCCGGCTTCCACATCAATGCCGACCAACGTGGCGTCGAAGTACTCCGCCTCCCCCGGCCAAATCACATCGCACCGTGTGCCCACATGGTCCCGCAATTCTGCGGCGCGGTGCTGGTCCATTGCCTTCAGCTTACTGGCAAGCACGAGGGGCAGCTGCCGCAGCTCATCATCGTCGAGTTGCTCGATGGCCCCCACCAACGCATCCAAGCGGGGCGTGCGAGCGAAGGCGCCGGGCGTGTCACTCGGCGGCGTTGTATTGGCCACTCGGGTTTTCCACCAGCTCCCGCGCCACCGGAGCGGACGCGGTTTCGGAGGTTGCGGCGGCTCCATGAGTTTGGCCCTCCAGCTGCTGTCGCAATCTGCCCACCGTCACCTGGGCATCACCGAGCAGCAGGACCGTCTTCGGGTTGTGATACAGCGGGTTCGGTACGCCTGAGTAACCCGGGCGTTCATCGAGGTTGCAGACGATGACATGCCGAGCTTCGTCGGCCCGCAGGATCGGCATGCCCGAAATCGGCGTGTTCGATGCTTCGATCGCCGCCGGGTTGACCACGTCGCAGGCGCCCACAACCAGTGCCACGTCGGTCTGGGCAAACTGCCCGTTAACGTCTTTCAACTCGCGCAGCTTTCCGTAATCGACCTCTGCTTCGGCCAGGAGTACGTGCATGTGGCCGGGCATGCGTCCGGCGACGGGATGAATCGCGAACAAGACTTCCTTGCTCAGCGCGGTCAACTGCTCCCCGAGCCGGACGACCTGTTCCGATGCTTCGGCGAGTGCCATGCCGTAACCTGGGATGATGATCACGCGCTGGGCGGCGCGGAGCAGCTGCGCAGCTTGGGCGGACGGATCGGCAGGCTTTGCCGTGGAGAGTTCACTCGGCTCCACGCGAGTCGCGGCAGCCGCGGGGGACACGGGCGCGGCAGCGACGTGCGAGCGCAGACCTGCAAATACACCGATCAAGCCGCGGTTCATGGCCCGGCACATCACGTGGGTGAGGATGGAGCCGGAGGCCGCCACCGTGGCCCCGCACGCGATGAGCAGGCGATTCCCGATCGCGATCCCGCAGAACGCCGCCGCGAGGCCGGCGCTTGCGTTCAGGAAGGAAATCAAGACCGGCATGTCCGCGCCGCCGATCCGGATGGCAAATATCACTCCGAGCACTACCGCCGCGATGATCAACGCCAACGACGTGCCCAGGACCACGTCGGCGCTTCCGGTCGCGCCAGCCCAGACGCCCAAGACGAGCAGCAGGACCAGGTTGGCGACCAGGAGTCGATTGTGGTGCGGCAGCACCGTCGGGGTCTGGCGCAGACGGTTGGCCAGCTTCCCGCTCGCGATCAGGCTGCCGCTCAACGTCGCTGCCCCGATCGCAAGGCCCAGCAGCGCGGCGATCTGGGCGGTTTGTGCGAGCGGTTCCGCAGAGTCGCGGGTCAGCTCGACGAATGAAACGAGGAACGCAGCGACACCGCCAGCGCCGTGTTGGAACGCGACCATCGCGGGAATCTGGATCATATTCACGCGCGCGGCCACCCAGCCGCCGAGGCAACTGCCCAGAAGGGCCATGAGGGCGACCAGCGGGAGTTCCAGCACCCCGTGGCGATACAGAACAGTGATGACTGCGCCGAGCAGCGCCGCGGCAGCCGTCAGATTCCCCCTCCGGGCAGCCCGCGGCGTACGGAACTGCGCGATCCCCGCTACGAGGATCAGAATAATCCCAAGATCTACCCAAAGCCCTGACATAGTCACTCTCTGCCTTCCGGCCCGGTTCACGGGGACCCGAGTATCCTCGTGAGCAAGATCACGCCGTCGCGTCCTTCTTCTTGAACATGCCGAGCATGCGATCGGTGATCACGAAGCCGCCAACCACGTTGAACATCGCCGTGACGATCGCGACGCCACCCAGCACCTTCTCGGCGCGGGTCGTCGGCACGGAGAACAGCAGGAGGGCGCCCAGAATCGTGACCGCCGAAATGGCGTTAGTCATGGACATGAGGGGCGTATGCAGCATCTGGGGCACGCGGACGATCAGCGCATAGCCGATGCCGAACGCCGCCACGAAGATCACGACCATGAGAAGCACGTCGAACATGGCATTCCCTCGTCTGCGCCGCAGGGCTTCCGCTACTCCATTCCCATCGCCTTGAGCGCGCCCTTGTGAATGATGCGGCGATCGCGCGTGACGAGAGACTGCTGCACGATCTCGTCATCCACATTGAGTGTGCCGGGTCCGTTGCGAAACAGGTTCTCCACGTAATGCAACATGTTGTGGGCGTAGAGCCAGGTCGCATCCACAGCAACCGAACCCGGGATGTTCGCGGTACCGCAGACGCGCACGTTGTGCACGACGATCTCGCGCCCGGCCTCGGTCAGAGCGCAGTTGCCACCCTGGTCGATGGAAACGTCGACGATGACGGACCCCGGCCGCATGCGGCGCACCGTGTCCTCGGTGACAAGGACCGGCGCGACCTCGCCAGGTACCAACGCACTAAGGATGATGATGTCCATCTGAGGCGCAACAGCCCGCAGCAAGGTGCGCTCTCGTTCAAGCCACTCACCGGGCAACGCCCGGGCGTAGCCCCCGTCGCCGACGGCCAGTTCTTCCGGCACTTCGAAGCCGACGACCTTGGTGCCCTTGAGGCTCCCCGCCTCACGGCGCGCGTCCGCCCGGATGTCGATGGCCTTCACGCTGCTGCCGAGGCGTTTCGCGGTCGCGATCGCCTGCAGTCCCACAACCCCGGCGCCGACCACGAGGATCTCCGCCGGCTGGATGGCCCCGATCGCGGTCCCAATCATGGGGACAAACCGCGGAAAGTGACTGGCTGCGATGAGCACCGATTTGTAGCCGGTCACCGTACTCATGGAGGTCAGCGCATCCATCGTCTGCGCCCGCGAAGTGCGCGGTATGCCGTCCATCGTCAGCGACGTGATGTTGCGGTCGCGCAGCGTACGGATCATGTCGTGATTGGCCGGCGCGGCCGGGTGCAGGAATGTGATCAGGGTGGCGCCTTCGCGTAGCAGGTCAGCCTCATGCCGGCCGGCGGTCTGATTGAAGCAGGGCTGCTTCACCTTCAGCACTACGTCAGCGCGCTCGTACAGGCTGGTAGCATCGGGCGCGACCCGCGCGCCCGCGGTGACGTACTCGTCGTCGGGGCGAAACACCCCCAACCCGGCCTGTGTCTCCACGATAACCTCAAAACCCAGCTCAACGTATTTCCGCACGGTCTCGGGCAAGGCGGCGACCCGTCGTTCCTCGGGCAGAATCTCTTTCGGAATCCCAATAATCATGGCTGTCGTATCCTTCGATTGGAGACCATAGGCGCGGCGTGTGGCCGGCGGAAAGGAACCGCTACTCAATCGTCGGAAGCACGCGCTGCACCGCCTGATGCAGTACGGGCGGATGCGTCGCATCCAGCAGAGCATGCATCTGCTCGAGCGCGCGTTGTTCCAACGCCCGGTTACGCCCGTCCTTGGCCGCCCGCGTAGCCGGGAGCAGGCTTGCCAGGGCCTCGGCGGCCAGCACACGCACCTCGTAGTACAAGTCCTCGTTGGTCAGAATCTGCAGCACAGCGATGACGAGCGCCTCCGTGGGCTGCCTTACTTCCCGGGCGGACTCCAGCGCCGCCTCCCGCAAGCGCCAGTTATCCGGGTAGCGCAGCAGACGTACCAAACCGTCCTGGTGCTCGTCGAGCAGGCGTTCGCGCGTCAACTGCTCCAACTGGCTCAGCACGCGCCCCCACTCCTCCAAATTGCCGAATTCGTCTTTTTGCATCGGGTTCTGGCTCCTGCGCACCAGGCACCTCGCCCGCGCACGCCTGCTGCGCAGGGACACTGCATCGGCAGGGGAGCGCGCGTCGCGACCGGAAGCCCGGCCGTCCAGCGGCACCATCAATCTGTGGTCGCACTACAGGAAAGATAGCTGCGCAGAACGCGGATCAAAGACAACGTTGGTGTGGCGCATGACATACGTTCGTATGCCCCCCGGTCACACGCGCCACTAGTCCCGTTTGGCGGTGACGCCGGCCAGTTGGGCCAGACGGACCAGTGCCGGCAGCGAATCAGCTTCCATCTTCTTCATCAGCCGGCTGCGATGCATCTTGATCGTTTGCTCCGCGGTGCCGAGCTGCGCGGCGATTTGTTTGTTCGGTCGGCCATCGACGACAAGCACGAGCACTTCGCGCTCGCGCGGCGTCAGCGTGGCGAGGCGCTGGCGTGCATCGTCGCGCGCTTGGGCCGCCTCGTGCATTTCTGCGGCCCGCGCCAGCGCGGCGTGAATCGCGTCGAGCAGCACCTGATCCTGGAAGGGCTTTTCGATGAAGTCCATGGCGCCGCGCTTCATCGCCCGCACGCCCATCGCAATGTCGCCGTGCCCGGTGATGAAGATGATCGGCAGCGCGACCTCCCGTGCGACGAGGCGTTCCTGCAGGTCCAGGCCGCTCAAGCCCGGCATGCGGACATCCAGGACGAGACAACCTGTCTGCCGCCGATCATACAGTTCCAGGAACTCCTGGACCGACGCATAGGTTTCGATACGCAGGCCGACCGACCGGACCATGCGGCTGATCATCTGGCGCACGCCCGCGTCGTCATCGACGACAAATACGAGGCCACGCTCGGCACCGGTTGTCACGGCTCATCCTCCGTGGCAGCGGGCAGCGCCAGGTGAAACGTCACGCCGCGTCCGGCATTCCGCGTCATCGAAAGCCGTCCGCCGTGACTCTCGGCGATGGAGCGGCTGATGACCAGGCCCATGCCTAAGCCGGTAGGCTTGGTCGTGAAGAACGGCTCGAACATCCGCGCGGCGACCGCCTCGGGCAAGCCCGGCCCAAGGTCACTCACGCGGATGACGGCTGCCCCCGAATCCTCGCGCCGGGCCTGCACCTTCAACGCGCGCGTGCCGGGGGGCATTTGCATCATCGCTTCCAGGCCGTTGCGCACCAGGTTCAAGATAATCTGCTGAAGCTGGATCGGGTCGGCCCGAACAGTAGGCAGGTCCGGGCCGATCTCGAAGTGGATACTGGCTCCGTGTTGGCGCGCATCCGCTTCCGCTAATGTCGCGATGTCTTCAATCACTCTCTGCACGTTCAGGACGACCGGAGTGGGCTGTTGGAGTCGCAGGAAATCACGCAAACGGTGAATGATGTCAGCCGCGCGATTGCCGTGCGTGACGATGTCGTCAAGCGCGGCGCGCGTTTCCGCGATGTCCGGCGGGTCCGTCGTCAGCAGGCGCTGCGCCGTCTGGGCGTTACCGACGATTGTGCAGAGCGGCTGATTCAGTTCGTGCGCGAGTTGGGCCGTCAACTCGCCCATAGTGCTCAGCCGGGCCATGTGCAACAGCGCGGCCTGGTGTTGACGGGTCTCCTCCTCCGCCTGCTTCTGAGCGGTGATGTCCCGTGCCGCGCCCAGGATGCGCACGACCCCGTGCGCGGCCTCGTCCCATTCCGGTCGGGCTTGGTTGCGTAGCCAGCGCACTTCGCCATCCCCGCGCACGACGCGAAACTCAATGACATTCGACTGACCGGTCAGCAGAAGCTCCACGCTGCGCCGGACCGCCGGTTGGTCATCTGGGTGCACAAGTTTCAGCAAGTCGCGCGGCGCTGCGAAACGTGCCGGGCTGCACCCGAGGATGCGTTCAAACGCGTCCGTGATCCACTCGGCTCCAAACGAGCCGTCAGACGCGCGCCGAAACGCGTAGGCGAAGTCCGACGTCAGCTCCGCGACGTGGCGGTAACGTTCCTCACTCGTGCGCAGTGCTTCTTCGACACGCGCACGCTCGGCGATCTCCCGGCGCAACTGGTCGTTGGTCGCTGCCAACTCCGCTGTGCGAGCTTGCACGCGTAGCTCAAGTTCGTCATGCGCGCGGCGCAGCTCGGCCTCGACGGCCTTGAGCTGACTGATGTCCGTGTCCACGCCCAGGACGCCGCAGATTTGGCCATCCGCATCGCGCAGGGGCACCTTACTGGTGAGCAACTGTGCCACGCGCCCGTCGGCCTGCCGCTCGGACTCCTCGATGTGCAGCAGCGCTTCGCCGGTTGCCAGGACGCGCTCGTCACAACCTCGGAACCAGGCAGTCTGCTCCGGTTCCCAGGCGAGCTCGTGATCGGTCTTGCCGACGATCGCGGCGGGATCGGCCACGCCGGCGGCTCGTGCGAATTCAGCATTGCAGCCCCGATAGCGCAACTCGCGGTCCTTCCAGTACACGCCGCACGGGATGTGCG
>JAGPES010000166.1 GCA_018057015.1 Pseudomonadales bacterium
GGTGGCGCGGGTCACCGGCGGCATGCCCGCGGCGCTCGCCGCGCTGGATGCCGATGCCTGGGAGGCGGCGGCCGAGGGCATCATGACCACCGACACCCGGCCCAAGGGCGCCAGCCGCCGGGTGCGCGTCGGTGCGGCCGAGGTCACGGTCAGCGGTATCGCCAAGGGCGCAGGGATGATCCGCCCCGACATGGCGACCATGCTCGCCTTCGTCGCCACCGACGCCGCGGTGGCGCAGCCGGTGCTGGACGGGATCGTCGCGCGCGCGGTCGACGCCAGTTTCAACTGCATCACGGTCGACGGCGACACCTCGACCAACGACGCCTGCGTGCTCGTCGCGACCGGCCAGGCGGGAGCACCGCCCATCGGATCGCACGACGATCCTGCCGCCGCGCTCCTCGAAGGGGCCGTGCACGAGGTCTGCCTCGAACTGGCGCAGGCCATCATCCGCGATGCCGAGGGCGCGACCAAGTTCGTGACCGTCGAGGTGAGCCGCGGCGCCGATCACGCCGAGTGCCGTCGCGTCGCCTACGCGGTGGCCGAGTCGCCGCTGGTGAAGACGGCGCTGTTCGCGAGCGATCCGAACTGGGGGCGCATCCTGGCCGCAGTGGGACGTGCCGGCGTGCCGGGGCTCGATGTCGAGCGCGTCGGCATACGCCTGGACGAGGTCGTCATCGTCAGCAACGGCGCGCGTGATCCCGCCTATACCGAAGCCGCCGGACAGCGGGTCATGGCCGGCGAGGAGATCCTGATCGCGATCGACCTCGCGCGCGGCGCGGCCGCTGCGACGGTGTGGACCACCGACCTCTCGCACGATTACGTGCGCATCAACGCGGAATACCGCACCTGAGCCAGAACAGCGCAGCCTCGCCGGACGCCGCCGGGAGCCGCGCCCTGCTGCGGGTCGCGGTGGGCGTCATCACCAACGCGGACGACGAGGTGCTGGTCGCGCGCCGCCACGATCACCTGCACCAGGGCGGGCTGTGGGAATTCCCCGGCGGCAAGGTCGCCGCCGGCGAGAGCGTGCAGGAGGCGCTGGCGCGCGAGCTGCACGAGGAGCTGGGTATCCGTGTCCAGCAGGCCGCGCCGCTGCTCACCATCGAACACGATTACCCCGACCGCTCGGTACGCCTCGAGGTGTGGCGCGTGCTCGCGTTTCGCGGCAGTGCGCAAGGGCGCGAGGGCCAGCCGCTGCGCTGGTTGCCGGCCGCCGCGCTCGATCCCGCCGAGTTCCCCGCGGCCAATGCGCCGATCATCGCGGCCGTGCAGGCCCTGCAGGCGATCAGCCGCTAGCAACATCCACGGTGCGCGGCAAGAATTGCGCGCGCCCGCGTCTCGCGTAACATGCAAGGCACATCACCGGCACAGCGAGCCCGAACATGGCGTGGGACTTCAGTACCGATCCGGACTTCGCGGCGGATCTCGATTGGGTGCGTCGCTTCGTCGACGAAATCGTCATGCCGCTGGATCTCGCGGGCGAGGGCCTGAACCAGCGCCAGCTCGATGCGCTGTGGGCCCCTTTCAAGCGCCAGGTGAAGGAACGCGGCCTGTGGGCAGCGCACCTGCCGCCGGAGCACGGCGGCTGCGGCATGGGGCAGCTGCGACTCGCGCTGCTGCACGAGGTGCTCGGGCGCAGCGTGCTCGCGCCCGAGATCTTCGGCTGCCAGGCGCCCGATTCCGGCAACGCGGAACTGCTGGCCGCGGGTGCCAGCGAGGCGCAGGCCAGGCGCTGGCTGGAACCGCTGCTGGCGGGCCACGTGCGCAGCAGCTTTGCGCTCACCGAGCCGCACAACAGCGGTTCCGACCCCACCGGTATCACCACGCGCTGCGAGCGCGACGGCGAGGAGTGGGTGATCAACGGGCACAAGTGGTTCGCCTCGAACGCCAGCGCGAGCGACTTCATGATCGTGATGGCGGTGACCGACCCCGAGGCACCACGGCACCGGCGTGCCGCGATGATCGTGGTGCCGTGCCGCCATCCCGGCGTCGTGCTGGTGCGGGACGTGGGCTCGATGCACCACCCGCTCGCGGGCGACGCGCTGATGGACCGCATCGGCGGTCACACCGAGGTGCGTTTCGAGAACTGCCGCGTGCCGCTGGACCACATGATCGGCGCACCGGGCGACGGCTTCGTGCTGGCGCAGAAGCGCCTCGGCGGCGGGCGCATACATCACGCGATGCGCTGCATCGGGCAGGCCGACCGCGCCCTGGAGATGATGTGCGAGCGCGCCGTGTCGCGCGACACCCAGGGCAGGCCGCTGGCGAAGCACCAGCTGGTGCAGGAGCTGATCGCGGAGTCGGGCGCGGAGCTCGAGATGGCACGTCTGCTGGTGTTGCGCGCGGCGTGGCGCATGGACCAGGAAGGCGACTACAGCCGCGAGGCGCGCCGCGAGATCGCGATGGTGAAGTTCGTGGTGCCGCGCACCTTGCTCGCGATCGTCGACCGCGCGATCCAGGTGCACGGCGCGCTCGGTTACACCACCGACATGCCGCTCGAGGAGATGTACCGCGTGGCGCGCGCGTTGCGCATCGCCGACGGCGCCGACGAGGTGCACAAGCAGACCGTCGCGCGCGAACTGACGCGCGGCATGGCCGCGGTCGCCGAGCCGAGCGAATACGTACCGGCCCGGCGCCGGCGCGCCGAAGAACTCTTCGGCGAGCGCGTGCGCCAGATCCGGGCCACGGTGTCCTGAGCGCCATGAGCCAGGACGAACTGCCGAAGGGAATCGACCGCGAGCGGGTGACGCAGTGGCTGGCGGCGGCGCTGCCGCGTGCGGCGCCGCCGTTCGCGTTTCGCCTGATCGCGGCCGGAGGATCCAACCTCACCTACCGCGTCGTGGATGC
This sequence comes from Pseudomonadales bacterium, assembly GCA_018057015.1. GTDB lineage: Bacteria > Pseudomonadota > Gammaproteobacteria > Pseudomonadales > UBA5518 > UBA5518. The sequence continues at coordinate 2,845 of JAGPES010000166.1, forward strand.
GCGCGGCGATGCGTTCATACTGCGCCGTCCGCCGGTGGCGGGTGCGCTGGCCACGGCGCACGACATGAGCCGCGAGTGGCGCATCATGCACGCGCTCGGCGCGCATGCGACGGGGGTGCCGGTACCCGCGATGCTGGCCTTCTGCGACGATGCCGCGGTGACCGGCGCGCCGTTCTACGCGATGGAGTTCGTGGACGGGCTGATCCTGCGTGATCGCGCCGGCGCGGCAGGCATGGACGCCGCGGCCTGCCGCACGGCGATGCGCTCGCTGGTGGCGACACAGGCCGCCTTCCACGCGCTCGACCCCGTGACAGTCGGGCTGGGCGATCTCGGGAAGCAGGCAGGCTACGTGGCACGGCAGCTGGCGCGCTGGCGGCGACAGGTGGAAGCCTCGAAGACGCGCGACCTGCCGCTGCTGGACCAGCTGCACGAGCGCCTGGGCGCCGCCATCCCGCCCGAGACGCGGCGTCCCGGGCTCGCGCACGGCGATTACCGGTTCGACAACACCGTGCTCGGGTCCGACTACCGCGTGCGCGCGGTGCTCGACTGGGAGCTCTGCACCGTCGGCGATCCGGTGGCGGACTTCTTCTGGTCGCTGATGTACTGGGCCGAGCCCGGTGACGAGACCAGCTTCCTGCCCGATCCGCCGACGCGCCTGCCGCAGTTCCCGCGCCGCGCCGAGGTCGTGGCCTGCTACGAGGAGTTCACCGGGCAGGCGCTGCCGCACGCGCAGTTCTACACCGCGTTCGGGTGGTGGAAGCAGGCCTGCATCGTGGAGGGCGTCTACGCGCGGCTGGTCAAGGGTGCCAGCGGCGGCATGAAGACCGCGCCCCCGGAGCAGGTCGCGCGCATCGTCGAGCGCTACCTCGAGCGCGCGGCCGCGGCGCTGGGCTGACGCGGCGCCGGGGAACACCGATGCCACTGCACATCCCGCGCCGCCGCGCGAGCGAGGACGAATCCGGGATCGATCTCACGCCGATGCTCGACGTGGTCTTCATCATGCTCATTTTCTTCATCGTGACGGCATCGTTCGTGAAGGAGGCGGGCATCCACGTCGCGCGGCCGCAGGCGCAGCAGGTCGGGGATCCGGGCACGCGCAGCATCCTGCTCACCGTGACCGCGGACAACGAGATCTGGCTCGGTGAGCGCCGCATCGACGCGCGCTCGGTGCGCGTCAACATCGAGCGCCTGCACGCCGGCAATCCCGAGGTCGCGGTGGTGATCCGCGCGCACGAGGACTCCGACACCGAGGTCTTCGCGGCCATAGCCGACCAGTCGCGCGAGGCCGGCGTCTACGACGTTTCGATCACTACCTTCGCGGACTAGCGGGGCGGGGCGCCGCGTCCGCACTCTGGCCAAAACGTAACTTGTCACCCCGCGTGGGGGTATGGATAGTGCCGGCCATTGCCCGCAACAATCTTCGCGCGAGGCCGCGCGCCCGACCTGGAGTCGCCAAGATGATCACGTCCTTCGACGATTACTGCATCCACCAGACCCACGAGCCCGTCGCCCAGCCGTCACAGAGCGACCGCAACTTCTACGACCGCTACTGGTTCAACGGTTTCGACACGGGCGGCGCGTTCCTGTTCGAGATCGGCTTCGGGCTGTACCCGAACCGGCGCGTGATGGACGGGCACTTCAGCGTGGTGGTGGACGGCGTGCAGCACAGCTTCCACGGCTCGCGCCGTGCGCCGGCCGACCGCGCGCAGACCGTGGTCGGGCCGCTCGCCATCGAGGTGCAGGAGCCGCTGCGCCGCGTGCGCGTGCGCCTCGCGCCGAACGAAACCGGCATCGAGTGCGACCTCCTGTTCGTGGCGCGCAGCGTGGCGGTCGAGGAACCGAAGAACCTGATGTTCGACGACGGCCGGCTGATCATGCACAACAGCCGCTTCACGCAGTTCGGCTGCTGGTCGGGTTACTTCAAGGTCGGCGGTGTGCACCACGAGGTTCAGGCGGGGCAGACGCTGGGTGCCCGCGACAAGTCCTGGGGTGTGCGGCCGGTCGGCGAGCCCGAGGGCGGCGCACCGGGCAAGATGAACGGCGAGCCCGGCGTGTACTGGGCGTGGTCGCCGATCGATTTCGGTGACGTCGCCACGCAGTTCAACACCTTCGAGGACCGCGACGGGCACCCGACGCAGCTGGGCGCCTGCATGCTGCCGGTCTACGGCGCGCCGGAGCAGATTCCCGCCGAGGAGCCGGGGTTGCGGCACATGCAGACCGCGCGGCACCGCATCGCCTGGGCCAGCGGCACGCGGCGCAGCCGCGGCGCCGAGATCACGCTGGTCGAGGCCTCCGGCGCGGAGCATCTCATCACGCTGGAGCCCGTGCTCGCGTTCCAGATGAAGGGTATCGGCTACTCGCATCCCGCGTGGGGTCACGGGATCTGGAAGGGCGAGGAGGCGATCGCGGGCGAGTCCTGGCGCATGGACGAGATCGATCCGCTGGATTACACCAACATCCACGTGCACCAGCTGGTGCGCGCGCGCATGGGCGAGCGCGTGGGCCTGGGTACGCTGGAGACGATCTGCATCGGGCGTCATGCCCCGAGCGGATTCGCTACTTTCTTCGATGGCGCGCCCTGATCGAAGGGGTATGCCCCGCCCGCGGGATGGCCGATAATCGGCGCCTGAGCAGCGGGAGAATGCACATGGCGATCGACAAACTGCGCGCCGACCTGGAGCGCCTGCGCGAGGAGATCGCGCGTGCGCAAGCGGGCGATCGCGAGTCGCTGGCGCGGCTGGAGGAACTCGCGGGGCAGGTTCAGCGCGAGCTGGACGAGGAGAATGCGGTGGGCGATCCAGCCGCCCTGGTCGAGGAGCTCGAGGAGGCGATCACCGGCTTCGAGGCGCGTCATCCCAACCTGACCGCGATCGTCAACAACATGCTGGTCGCGCTGGGCAGCATGGGCGTCTGAGCACGACGGCGCCGCCACCCTTCGTCGTTCCCCCCGTTCCGGAGCCATTCGCGTGACCGAGCTGCCGTTTCGCTTTCGTCGCCTGCGCCGCACCGAACGCCTGCGCAGCCTGGTGCGCGAGAACTCGCTGCGCGCCGACCAGCTGATCCTGCCGGTATTCGTCGAGGAGGGCGTCGCTGCCCCTGTGCCCATAGCGAGCATGCCGGGGGTGGTGCGCCACCCCGAAGCCGCGCTCGGCGAGGTGGTGGCGCGCGCGCGCGACAACGGCATCGGCGCGGTCATGCTGTTCGGCGTCTCGCACCACAAGGATGCCTGCGGCAGCGATACCTGGAACCCGGACGGGCTGATGGCGCGCATGATCCGCAGCGCCAGGCAGGCCGCGCCGGACATGCTGGTGATCAGCGACAACTGCTTCTGCGAGTACACCGGGCACGGCCACTGCGGCGTGGTCGCCGGCGAGCAGGTGCAAAACGACGCGACGCTGGAGAACCTGGTGCGCCAGGCGCTGACCGCCGCGCACGCGGGCGTCGACATGATAGCGCCCTCGGGGATGATGGACGGCATGGTCGCCGCGATACGCGCCGGCCTCGACGGGGCCGGCTTCGAGCAGCTGCCGATCATGTCCTACTCGACGAAGTTCGCCTCGGCCTTCTACGGCCCTTTCCGAGATGCCGTGGACAGCAGCTTCAAGGGCAGCCGTTCCAGTTACCAGCTCGACATGGCCAACGGCCGCGAGGCGCTGGCCGAATCGGTGCGTGACGAACAGGAAGGCGCCGACATCCTGATGGTGAAGCCGGGGCTGGCCTATCTCGACGTGCTGGCGAACATCCGCGCACACTGCGCGCGACCGCTGGCGGTGTACCAGGTGAGCGGCGAGTACGCGATGATCAAGGCCGCGGTCGCCGCCGGCGTGATGGAGGAGCGCGCGCTGGTGCTCGAGACGATGATGGCGTTCCGGCGTGCCGGCGCCGACATGATCCTCAGCTACTACGCCGAAGACGTCGCGCGCTGGCTGCGCGCCGGCTGATGAGGGTTGTGGGTCGGCATTGATGCCGACTGGTGCCTCGCCGAATGCGCCTGTGGGTCGGCATTCATGCCGACAACTGCCTCGCCGGATGCAGCTGTGGCTCGGCATTCATGCCGACAACTGCCTCGCCGGATGCAGCTGTGGGTCGGCATTCATGCCGACAACTGCCTCGCCGGATGCTGCTGTCGCCATAAATGGCGACCCACAGGCATGGCGACCCACAGGCCTGGAGCCCTACTGCTCCTCT
>JAGPES010000167.1 GCA_018057015.1 Pseudomonadales bacterium
GATACCGTCGCCAACGTGCGGGCGGCGGGTTTCGCGGTGGACCGGGTGCGCAATGTCTACCTCGACGTCGTCAAGGTCATTCACGCCCACAAGCCCGGCCGGGACGGGACACGGTCCACGCAAGGGAGAACCGGAGCATGAGCAACAGCGCCGTCGCGAGCGCGATCCCGTCGGCCCGGAGACCCCGGTGATGAGCGGATTCAACCTTGCGGACCTGTTCGAATACGTCGCCGCGACAGTGCCGGAGCGCGAGGCGCTGGTGGCCGGCGCGCGCCGCCTCACCTACGCCGGGCTCGACCGGCGCAGCAACCGCCTGGCGCGCCACTGGCAGTCCTGCGGCGTGGCGCCCGGCCAGCACGTGGCGATCCTCGCCTTCAACCGCGCCGAGTGGATCGAGGCCATGCTCGCGGCATTCAAGCTGCGCGCGGTGCCCGTCAACATCAATTTCCGCTACGTCGAGGACGAGCTGCGTTACGTGTTCGACAACGCCGACGTGGTGGCGCTGGTCTACGAACGGCAGTTCACGCCGCGGCTCGCGGCCATCCGCGACAGCGTGCCGCAGCTGCGGCATTACCTCGCGCTGGACGACGGACACGCCGCGGACGATGCCGCCCTGGACGCGCAGGAGTACGAACGTGCGCTCGCCGCGCAGAACGATGCGCCGCTCGGCATCGAGCGCTCGGGGGACGATCTCTACGTGCTCTACACCGGGGGCACCACCGGCATGCCCAAGGGCACGATATGGCGCCACGAGGATATCTTCTTCGGCGCACTGCAGGGCGGCGCCGCCACCGGCGGGCCGCCGATCGGCACGCCCGGGGAAATCGTCGAGCGCGTGAAGACGGGCTTCGCGCTGAGCACCGTCTGCCCGCCGCCGATGATGCATGGCGGCGGCATGTGGAACGCGCTGATCACGATGTACAGCGGCGGCAAGTTCGTGCTCTATTGCGAGCCGCACTTCGACGCGGACCGCGTGCTGCAGCTGGCGCAGGACGAGAAGACGGTCGGCCTCATGATGGTGGGCGACGCGATGGCGCGCCCGATCGCGGAGGCGCAGGAGCGCGGCCGCTACGACTGCTCCGGGCTGTTCGTGCTGAGCTCGGGCGGCGCGATCCTGTCCAAACCGGTGAAGAACCGGCTCAAGGCGCTGTTCCCGCACGCGCGCGTGATCGACGGCTTCGGTGCATCGGAAACCGGGCACAACGGCACCGTGGTGGACTTCGAGGGCGAGGCCGCCGGGCCGCGCTTCACCATGGACGCACACACGCGCGTTCTCGACGACGATCTCGAGCCGGTGCCGCCCGGCAGCGACGTGGTCGGACGACTCGCGCGCTGCGGCCACATCCCGCTCGGCTACTACAAGGACGCGAAGAAGACCGCGGAGACCTTCCAGACCGACCGTCACGGCGTGCGCTGGGTGATCCCGGGCGATCACGCGCGCGTGCTGGCCGACGGCACCGTGGAACTGCTCGGGCGCGGCAGCCAGTGCATCAACTCCGGCGGCGAGAAGATCTTTCCCGAGGAGGTCGAGGCGGTGCTGAAAGGGCACGCGGCAATATTCGACGTGGTGGTGGTGGGCGTGCCGGACGAGCGCTTCGGCAGCGCGGTGTGCGCGGTGGTGCAGCTGCGCGAGGGCCGGAGCCTCACGCTGGACGGCGTCGCGGCATACTGCGAGGGCCGGCTCGCCCGCTACAAGCTGCCGCGCTGGCTGGTGCCGGTGGAGCACATCGCGCGCACGCCGCCGGGAAAGCCGGACTACCGCGCCAACCGCGCGCTGGCGCTGGCGCGACTCGGCCTGGGCTGAAACGGCAATTCCGGTACCGACGCGCTGTCCTGCGGCCGCGGCGGCTATGCCGACTCGTAATAGGTCCTGATGCGCTCTGCCAGTTGCTGCTGCATCTTCACGATGGCCCGGTGCAGCAGCAGTCGGTCCAGCAGTCTCCCTGCCGCTCCCCAGCGCGGTTCGTAATCCAGGGTGATCGTCATGCGCGCGCGTCCGGCGCGTCCCGGCACATCGTCCAGCCAGTAGCGGAAGCTCGCGGTCGCGAACGGCGCGGGCGCGGACCCGTCGGGCTGTTGCAGGCGCAGCAGGAAGCCGTGGTCATCGACCCACTCGATGACCGTCTCGTCGAGGCCTTCGCCTTTTGCGCGGTACACGCGGCGTGTGGCGCCGATGCCCCGGGTGTGCGCCGAGCGGATCTCCGTGCGCACCAGGCCGGGAACGTAGCGGTGGGCGATGCCGATATCACTCAGGATCTCCCAGGCGCGCGCACGCGGCATTGCGAGTTCGATGCTGGCTTCGGCGATGCTCATGGGGGCTCCTGCGCGCATGCGTGGCGATCGGCGCGGATGCGCCGCCGCGCAGTGTACGCGCCGCGAGAACCGCATCACAGCCGGCACCGGCGGCTTTTGCTACCGTGCTCCCGACTCTGCCGGCCTGCGCCGGCGCGGAGGACTCCATGGATCAATCGATCTTCGTGTCCGCGGTGGTCTGTTCCCTGTGCTTCCTGATGGCGATCGCCATGTTGCCGCTCGCGGGCCGGGAAAGCCCTGCCCGCGCGGCGATCCTCTACGGCACCGGCTTCCTGCTCATGGGAGCCAGCGTGCTGACCTACGTGCTGGGGCCGGCGTTCATGAGCGGCACGGCCGAGATCCTGCTGCGCAATGCACTGGTGCTGGCGGGCTTCGCGACGCTCTGGGCGAGCGCCTGGATCCGTTGCGCGCAACCGGTGCCGGTGCTGCTGATGGCGATGATCCTCAGTCCGTGGCTGTCCGCCTTCGGCCTGTACCTGGGTCTGTCCGACCGGCCGCTGCTGCGCTTCGGGTGCGCCGCGGTGTCGATCGCGATGGGCTGCATCGCCTCGGCCTGGTGCCTTGTGCGCTACAAGGTGCCGCGCAACGTGGGCGACATCGGCACCGTCGCGGTGCTGGTCTTCGGCGCCGCCGGCGAGGCCTGGATTGCCTGCGGTGCGCTGCTGTTCGGCTTCGACGCGCAGACGCTGCTCGGTGTCTACGGCGTGGTCGCGCCGGTGCTGTTCGTCGGTCTGGGAATCTTCGTGTTCCAGAGCTACGCGCTCGACGCCATGGAGGAACTGAAGCGGCGTGCGCAGACCGATCCGCTCACCGGCCTGCTCAACCGGGGCGCCTTCGACGAGCATTTCGCACGTGCGCTGGCCGCGGCGCAGCGCTACCGACGGCCGCTCAGCGTGGTGATCGCGGACATCGACCACTTCAAGGGCATCAACGATGCCCACGGGCATGCCACCGGTGACCAGGTGCTCGTCGCCTTCGCACAGCTGCTGCTGGCGCAGAGCCGCGCGGTGGACACGGTCGCGCGCGTGGGCGGCGAGGAGTTCGCGATCCTGATGCCCGAGGTCGATGCCGCCGGCGCGGCGGGCTACGCCGAACGCCTGCGCGACGCGGTGGAGCGCATGCGCGGGCCCGAGGGGATCGGCATCACCGCGAGTTTCGGGCTGGCGGACCTGCTCGATGGGCGTCACGACCCGGCCTCGCTGCTGGCGCTGGCCGACCAGGCCCTGTATGCCTCCAAGGCGGGTGGGCGCAACCGCGTGTCGTGGCGCGCACGCGCGGCAGCGGCCTGAACGCTGCGCGCCGGCCCGGTCAGTGCTCCTTGCCGTCCACGCGGGGGCGCAGCAGGAAGGGGATGTAGCGCCAGCCGAGTATGCCGAAGCAGGCGAACCAGCACGCCGCGGCCAGTTGCAGCCACAGCAGGTAGGCCGCGGGCAGCAGCTGGGGCGCCACGACGCGCAGCGCCAGCGCGACGAGCATCAGGTACAGCACGGCACGGTCCAGCGCGTCGAACGTCACCTTGCGCCCGGTGTGTCCCTTGCTGATGCGCACCAGCATCGCGGGAATCACGGTGCCCATCACGCCGAAACTGAACAGGTGCACCGAGACCGACCCGGTCCATGCCGGCGCCTCGAGTCGCCCCAGTGCCTGCACCACGAGCTGTACCACGATCAGCAGGTAGCCGATGTACATGATGCCGATGTCGATGCGCCGCAGCGCCAGCATCGGCTTCCAGAACAGGAAGCGCGCGGCCAGCAGCAGCGCGAGCAGCAGCGCGGCGGCCGCTGCGAGCCCGGGCGCCAGCACGAACTCGATCACCAGCAACAGCCCCAGCAGCTTGATGGCATTGTCGAGCAGCGGACGGCGCAGGATGTCGACCTGGAAGTTGCCGCGCATGAACTGCGTCAGCGTGCGCTCCATCATCACCAGGAAGGCCATGCGGAACAGCGCGAGCGCCATGCCGTGGCCGGCGGCGAAATGCTCCCCGTGCAGCAGCAGCGTCTTCGCCACCAGGAAAGCGGGCAGCACCAGCAGGAAGAAGCCGTTGTCGCGGTAGCTGTCCTGCGCGTGGTGGCGCAGCAGCGTCCACATCAGCATCGCGATGATGCTGCCGAGGAACAGGTTATTAGACAACAGGAACAGGGGCGGCGGCCAGTTGCCGCCCAGCGCCATGCCGAGCCGCTCCACGAGCCACGCGCAAGCCAGCCACGCGAGCGCCGCGCCATGCCAGCCGCGCACGCTCACCCAGTTCTTGGTCGCGGTGAGCAGGAAACCGCCGAGCACAGCCCAGCCGAAGCCGAAGAACATCTCGTGCGCGTGCCACTGTGCGGGCGTGAACGGCCCCGCCGGAGCCGGCAGCAGCCCGCTGTAGAACAGTGCCCACGCAAGCGGCAGGAACATGCCCGCCAGGCAGGCGAGCGCGAAGAACGGCCGGAAACCGGCCAGCCACAGCGGATGCGCGGCGAACCGCCTCATCGAACACCTCCTGGAGCGCGAAGAACACGAACGCCAGTCTAGCGGCTCGAGCGTATCTGCGGCGAGGTCGCGGCCGCCCCTGGCGGGGCGGTGCGGTCGCTGTAATCAGGCGGCGCGGCTGCGCCTGCGGGTCAGCCCCAGCCCGGCGAGCCCGAGGCCGAGCAAGGTGGCGGTGCCGGGAAGCGGAACGGACGCCGGTGCGCCGCCTTCCGGCGGCACGTTGTCACGGGTGGTGACGGTCAGAGTGGAAGAGCCGACTCGAAAATCACCCAGCAGCGGCATGTTGCTGACCGAAACGTTGAGTTGCCCGGTGCTGTTCATCGAGCCCAGGCTCGTCAGGCCCAGCGAGCCGCTCCAGTTACCGAGTGAGACCAGATGCATGCCACCGTCCTGCAGGTCGATCAGGTCGACGACGATGATCGCTGTTTCCAGGTCCCAGTCCAGGCACCCACCGAAGAGCCCTGGCAATTCGCACGCGGTCATGTCGTCGAAAATTGCGATGCTGAGTGACCCCGAGACGGCACTGCCCGGCGTGAAGCCTTCCAGGGTGTGCGTCCACGACGCAGCGCCCGGTACCGGCGCGTCGACGGAAACGATGTCGGTGATCAGGCCGGACTGTGCCACGGCGCTCAGCCCGAGCCCTGCCATCAGGCCGAGGACTCGCGTCAGGATCCTTTTCTTCTTCACTGCACTGGCTCCCATAACGAAGATTCTGCTCCCATGCTTACAAGCGAATAGTGGGCCAATAGGAAAAAGTGGTTTTATAACAAATAGATGAATGCATTGTGGCCAGACGATTTGTGCGCACTGTAAAGTTTGCCGACAACACGATCCCGTTGCGGCGGCAGCGGTGATACTGTTGCCATGATCGCGCCGCATCCGCTAACGGCAGCAAGCACGGTCATCGCATGACGGAGAACCAGCGCATGTGCCAGCCCTATCCGCCCTCGAGGCGCGCCAACTACATGCTGGGCGTGCTGCTGGCCGCCTACATCCTGTCATTCGTCGATCGCAACGTGCTGGCGATCCTGGTCGGACCGATCCGCCAGCAGTTCGAGATCAGCGACTTCCAGTTCAGCCTGCTGCACGGCTGGGCCTTCACGCTGTTCTACATCGTGCTCGGTGTGCCCATAGGCTGGCTCGCCGATCGCTTCAGCCGGCGCTGGATCATCATCGTGGGCGTGAGCTTCTGGAGCCTGATGACCGCGCTGTGCGGCTTCGCACACAGCTTCGGCAGCCTGTTCCTGGTGCGCGTCGGCGTGGGCGTGGGCGAGGCCACGCTGTCGCCGGCGGCGTACTCGCTGATGAGCGACTATTTCCCGCCCGAGCGCCTGTGCTGGGCGACCGCGGTCTTCGCGATGGGCATCACGCTGGGCACCGGCGCCTCGTACATGGTGGGCGGCTTCCTGTACGAGTTCTTCGCCAGCGTCGACCTCTCGCACATCGCGCTGCTCGCCGACGTGCAGCCGTGGCAGGCCACCTTCGTCACGGTGGGACTGGCGGGATTCATCGTGGTGGCGCTGCTCGGATTCGTGCGCGAGCCGCCGCGCCAGCGTCTGGCCGGCGAGGCGGGCGAGCCCGTGCCCTTCGCGGCGGTGATGGCGCGGCTGCGCGGCGAAGCACGACTCTACGGCGGGTTGATCCTCGGCGTCTCGATGATGTCGGTGATCGGCTACGGCAGCATCGCGTGGTACCCCGAGATGCTGGCGCGCAGCCACGGCATGGCGAAGGCCGAGGCCGGCGCCGCGCTCGGCCTGGTGTACATGATCGCGGGCACGGTGGGCACCTTCGCCGGCGCGGGCTGTGCCGCGTGGCTGCAGCGGCGCGGCCACGCAGACGCCAACATGCGCTGGGTGATGCACGCCGCGCTGCTCGCCGCCGTTCCCGCGGTGGTCGCGCCGCTGCTGCCCTCCGGCGCCCTGACGCTGTGGCTGTTCAGCGCCGTGATCTTCCTGCACTACTCGCACTTCGGCGTGGCGATGGCCGCGCTGCAGCTGGCCACGCCGGGCCGCATGCGCGGCCAGGTCACCGCGATCGCGCTGTTCGCCACCAACCTGTTCGGTCTCGGATTCGGCGGCTCGCTGGTCGCCGCGCTCACGGACTTCGTCTTCGGCGACGACCAGGCCCTGCGCTACTCGCTCGCGATCGTGTCACTGGTGTTCTACCCGCTGGCGGCGGGACTGATCGCGTGGGGGCTCGCCAGCTACCGCCGCAGCGTCGGTCCGGATTCATCCGGAC
>JAGPES010000168.1 GCA_018057015.1 Pseudomonadales bacterium
CACAGCGGCTGGTAATCGTCGCGGCCCAGCCAGGGATTCAGCCAGATCAGGCTGTCGGCGCGTTGCCTGAGACGGGCGATGGCGGTGCGCATGATTTGCTCATCGCCCCGGTCCCAGCCGTCGCTGAGGATCACCACGACGGTTTTCCCGCGCACCATCTCGTGAACGAAGCGTTCATTGAACTCGCGCAGTGATTGCCCGATGTCGGTGCCGCCGCCCCATCCGCGTGCGGACGACGCCATATCCAGCAGCGACCCGGCAAGATCCGGGCGACGCAGCAATTCCGTCACCGGCGTCATGTGCGTGGCGAAGAGAGCCGCCTCGACGCTCGGAAGCTCGCGGCCCAGCGCGTAGATGAACTCGAGGAAAAACCCGCTGTACCTCGACATCGAGCCGCTGATGTCGCACAGCAGCAGGAGCCGGAGCTTGCTGATCCTGCGCTTGCGGTATTGCAGCGTGATGCCGTCGAAGCCCTGGCGCATGCTGTGGCGCAAACTCCTGCGAAAATCGAGCTGTCCCCGTTGGCTGTGCTGGCGGTAGCGCCGGCCCGGACGGTTCGAGAGGCTGCGGATCATCGCGCCCACCAGCCCGCGGGCGCGGCGGATCTCGTCCTCGTCGAGGCTGCCCAGGTCCCGGTGCGCCAGCAACTCCACGTCGCTGCAGGCAACGATCTCCGGAGCGCGCCCGTCCTGCAGTTCCGGTGCGTCGCGGGATATGCCGGTATCCAGGAAGATTGGCTCCTGGCGGCCGTGCCGGCTTTGCGGCGCGGCGGCGATGTCCGCCCGGGGATCCGGGGTTTCGTGTCCGGGCAACTCGCCGCGGCGCAGCCAGTAGGTGTCGAAAACCCTGTCGAAAGTCTCGAACTGGTCCCGTTGACTGACCAGTGTTGCCCTGGCGGCTGCTCGCAAGTCGTCCTGGCGCGCGATGTCGAGGTGATCGACGGCGCGGCACAGATCCATCACGCTCGAAGGGGCGACGGGAATCCCGGCTTCGCGCAAGCACCGGGAAAACGCCACCAGGTGGTCGAGCAGCGTCAATGGCTGCCCGGCGGCGTGCAGCGCTGGCCTAATCATTGCGAGTCGACGCGGCAATCCGGCCCAGCACGCCGGACAGGTCGGTTGCGCGCAGGGTGTCGATGTCGCCGCGGTATTTCAGGAAGCACCCCAACGTGTCGCGGACGACCTCCCCGTCCAGTTCCGCGACGCCGAGTGCCAGCAGCGCCTGGGCCCAGTCGACGGTTTCCGCGACGCCCGGGTGTTTTTGCAGTTCCTGCTCGCGCAGCCACTGCATGAAGCGGCAGATCTGGGCGGTCAGGCGTTGTCCGGCATCGGGCACGCGCACCCTGACGACGGCGACTTCCTTGTCGAAGTCCGGGTAGTCGATCCAGTGGTAGAGACAGCGGCGCTTCAGGGCGTCGTGGAGGGCGCGGGTGCGATTGGACGTGAGCACGACGAACGGCGGCTCGCACGCCTTCACGGTGCCGATTTCCGGAATGCTTATCTGGAAATCGGACAGGAGCTCGAGCAGGTAGGCCTCGAATTCCTCGTCCGAACGGTCGATCTCGTCGATCAGCAGCACGGCCTGTTGCGGAGGCGCGAGCCGGATCGATTTCAGCAACGGACGTTCGAGAAGGAATGCGGAGGAATAGATTCCTTCCCCGATCCGGCTCCTCTCGATTCCGCGAGCTTCCTGCAGGCGGATCTCGAGCATCTGCCCGGGATAATTCCACTCATACACTGCCGTATTGATATCCAGGCCTTCATGGCATTGAAGCCGGATCAACTCGGCGCCGAGCGCGAGTGCCATCACCTTGGCCAGCTCGGTCTTGCCGACCCCGGGTTCGCCCTCGAGAAACAGCGGCTTGCGCAAGCTGAACGACAGGAAAACCGTGGTGGCGAGAGAGCGATCCATGAGGTAGCCGTGTTGCGCGAAACGCGCAATCACATTCTCGATACTGTCGAAAACCATATGCTTTCCCGCGATCGAAGGTTTGCGATGCAATCCCGTAGCAGGGGATATAATATCGGCCTTTCACAGGCCGCGCTGCGGGCGATCAACGTTCACGGGGCACCTGGATCCGGCAATGGCAAGGGAGCGGGCGATGGCAAGAGTGGCTATGACGGTTAGCGAAAACGATTCCGATCCGCTCATCAGGCAGATATTCGACTGGGTCACGCAAATGGAGGGCGCGGTTCCCAACCATTTCCTGGTCGAGCTGAATTTTCCGGAATACTTCAAGGCCAAGCTCGGATCGACCCGGATCCTTTGGGAGACGGGCGAGCTGGCCCTCCCCGAGATCCAGCATGTCGGGATACTGGTTTCCCGGGCCAACGGCTGCCCCTACTGCACCGCGGCGTTCTGCACGATCCTGAATCACGGGCTCCAGACTCCCGAGAGCTATGTGGCCGGGCTCGCCGAGAACGGGATCGATGCGCTGGAGGGCGGGCGACTGAGGACGCTGCTCGAGTTCGCGCTGAAGGTCAACGGCGACCCGAAGTCGGTGACCGATGCCGATGTCGACGGCTTGCGCGACGCCGGGCTGACTGACAAGGGGATCGTCCAGCTCATTCACCTGGTGAGTGACTTCGGATCCTACAACCGTCTCAATCTCGCGCTCGCAACCGACTACGACTACCGCGACATCTGGCGAAGCCTTGCCTTTGGCCAGCAGGCGCATTCGGGCCATCCGTCCGGTGACGCCTAGCCGCGACGCCGGACGGACTCCCCGAATCGTCGCGCCCTAGAACCGGGCGCGCACCGTCACCGAGTACTCGATGCCACGACTGTAGATGCCTTCGATCGACTGCATGGCCGCGCCCCAGACGCCGGTGGTCAGGTAGTCCTCGTCGGTGAGGTTTTCCACGGCGGCGACGATGTCGTAGCGGTCGTTCTTGTCGGTGAAGGTCAGGTTGGCATTGACCAGGTGATAGCTGGACTGGGCGAGCAGCGGCGAATTGAAGCTGTCGTTGTACACCTTGGTGCGATAGGACCAGTCCACGCGGGGCGTCAGCGTCCCGATGTCGTCGAGGACGAACTCCTTCGACAAGGCGCCGCTGGCGCTCCATTCCGGAACCCGTTCGAACTTGTCGTCCTCGAACAGGCGGGTTTCCAGGGTATCGAGTTCGTCGTACTGCGCATCGAGATAGCCCACGCTCGCCTCGGCAAACCAGCCCTCGGCGGGCACGGCCTGCATCTCGAGCTCGAAGCCGTCGATGGTGGCGCTTGCGGCGTTCTTGGTGACCGGCGCGACACTGGTGAAGACCTGCACCTGGAGGTCATCGTACTTCGTGGTGAACAACGCGCCGTTCAGGCGCAGCCGCTGTCCGGGCGTCGCGTACTTGAACCCGAATTCGTACACCTCCACGTATTCGGGGTCGAACGTGGGAATGAGGTCGATGTCGGGGGTGCCGGCCGGTGCGGTGTAACCTGCGACGATGGGCGGGAACACGCGCTGGCTGAAACCCCCGGACTTGAATCCCTCCGAATAGCTGACGTAGACCATCAGGTCTTCGTTCCAGTCGTAGGAGACGTTGACCATCGGGGTCACTTCGTCGATGGGTTCGGCCTTCTCGACGTGCGGGAGAATCGGTTCGCCCGCCTGCATGAACGGAGCATCCAGCACCGGATGGCCGCTGCCCGCGAACTTGTTGACCAATATGACCTGGTCGGGCAGGAATTTCTTCTCTTCGTCCGTGTAGCGAAGACCGGCGGTGAAATGCAGCTGTTCGGTGACGTCGTAGGTCCCCTGGAAGAAGGTGGCCCAGGCTTCGTTGTCGATGGAGCCGCCGCTGCGAAAGTTCGATATCACGAAATCGAGCAGGTTCTCGTTGTCGCCGGACTCCTCGAAGTAATACAGCCCGAAAATCCAGTTCAGCCGGCTGTCCAGGTTGGTGCCGTTGAGCTGTATTTCCTGCGAGAACTGGTCGAGGTCCATGTGATCCACGTAGGCGGCGACCCCGAGCGGGGAGTGGTCGCCGTCGCGGGCGAAATCCGCTTCCAGTTCCCGGTAGGCGGTGATCGACTTGAGGCTGAGGTTCTCGGCCAGTTCCCAGTCCAGCGTGAAATTGGTGCCCCACAGGTCGCTGTCGGAGTAGGCGGGCGCGGTGCCGGCGTTGGTCTCGTTGTCGCGGATGTAGCGGTCGTCGAAGCAGCCCGGCACGGCCGTGTTGATGTCCGAGGGCACACCCGGGATGGCGCCGGGCAGGAAGACGCAGGGTGGGTAAGCGTCCGGTCCGCCGAGTCCGGGTGCGGGCCACCCCGCGCTGAAACTGGCCATCTGGTTGTTGATCACCGCAAACGGCGGGGTATTCTCGTCGACCTCGCCGGTGGCGCGGTTGATCACCGGCCCCTTGTCGATCCCGAGGAGCTCGAATGCGGGGCCGTTCTCGCGGTCGCGGGTGCCCTCGAAGGAGAGGTTCATCTCCACGGCATCCGATGCCAGCCAGCGGAACGCCGCCCGTCCCGTCCACGTGTCGTCGTCGCCGAGGTCGGTGCCGTCGTCGCGGTCCACGTAACCGTCCTGGCTCATGCGACCGGCGGAAAAGGTGCTGAAAAACGTGTCGCTCCAGGGCAGGTTGGCCGAGCCCACGACATCGAAACGCTCATCGGTCCCGTAGGTGGCCGAAAGCCTGCCTGACCTTTCCTCATCGGGCTTGCGCGTGGTGATCGAGATGGCACCGCCGATGGTGTTGCGGCCGAAGAGCGTACCCTGCGGACCCCGGAGGACCTCGACCCGCTCGACGTCGATCAGATCGAGAATGCCGCCGACGGAGCGCGCTATGTAGACCCCGTCGACGTAAAGGCCGACGCCGGGATCCACGGTCGGGAGGAACTCCTTTTGGCCGATGCCACGAATGTAGATCGAGGCGGCGTTGCTGGCACCGCCGAAGGCCGGGTTGTTGGAGAAGGTCAGGTTTGGCGTGAAATTCTGTATGCCGTCGATCTTCGTGACCCCACGGTATTCGAGGCTGTCGCCGGAAAATGCCGAGACGGACAGGGGGGTCGACTGCAGACCTTCCTCCCGTTTACGCGCTGTTACCACAATCTCCTCGACTAGCCATTCGGTATTTCCGGCCTTGTCCTGCGCCTGCGCCGTCGCGGGTGTCGCTGCACCCAGCGCGGCGCCCAACATGAGCAGGCGTCCAAGGTTCATGTGTCTGATCGCTACCGGTCGTGTCGTCTTGGGCATGGTCGTTCTCCATCGGATGAGGCTTAAATCCCGGGCATCGGGGATTGCGCTTGTCTGGCCTGGTGCTGTGGGCATTCCGGGCAGACTTCCCCGTTCTTCTTTTCTAGAAATCGCGCGCCTGCGCGTCATTCAAGATCCTCGTGATCGAAAAGAATAGCGCCAGGCGCGGGTGGCCGGATCAAACGGGCAGGGACGGGACAGCGTCGGCGGTAATCGCACAATTCGAGGGCGTGCGCAGCGGTGCCTGTGCCCGTTCCGCCGTGAACTAGTGTTTCAGTGTTTCGGACGGACATTCGCCGAACCGTTTGCGGTACTCGACGGCAAAGCGCCCCAGTTGCCGGAACCCTGCATCCAGCGCGATACGCGTCACGCTCTCCGACGGGTCCGCCATCCTGAGCATCCGGTGCACCCTGTCCAGCCGGGTGGTCTTCAGGTATTGCATCGGCGACACGCCGCGAAACTGCTGGAAGCCGCGGTAGAGGTTGCGCGAACTGGTTCCGCTGTACTTCGCCAGTTCCTCGATGGTCACGTTCTCGTTGCAGTGCTGAGCGATGTAATCCTCGGCGCGCTTGACGTGACGCGGCACTATGCAGGGTTCCCTGTGCAGCAACTGCTCGGTGTAGTTGTGGGGCTGCAAGTGCAGCAGGGAGTTCACCAGCAGTTGTTCGAGCTGCCTCAGCAACGTTGTCGAATGGGGAAGCCCGCAGACCCGCTGGGCTTCCTCCGTAACGAACCTGACCGTGTTCCACCACGATATCCCTGCCTGGCTGCGCATGTCCATGCCGAGATTGAATATGATCGGTCCGGACAGCGGGCGCTCGAGCGCCTGGCTGAGGCACTGTTCGGTCAACGCCCTGTCGAGCCTGACCTGCACCTGCCAGCAATTGGCGCGCCAGTTCATCCGGACGAATTCCGTCGGGCTCAGCACTGAACTCAGGTTCGTGTCCGACTGGATCGACTGCGTCCCGCAGACAGCGAGGCCACCGCCCCGGACCGGCGTCTGTACCAGGAAGAAACTCTGCAGGTCTCCGGGTTCGATAACCATGTCCGAACCGTAACCGAGGCAGTTGATCGACGCGCGCCGCAGGGGAATGTGGTAAAAGTAAGTGTCGAGATGACGATCCCGCCCGATGAAATCCAGGCGATGCCTCGTGTAGAGCGCTGCCACCTTTTCTCGCGCTTCATCCAGTTCGTTGGTATGGAACAGCAACTGCTCCCTGAACGTGCCGAGGGGCATCCCGGGGCTCGGGAGCCGCACGTCCGCCGGTCCCTGGTGTGTCATGCCGTTCGGTGCCCCGTCGTGGGTGGATCGCAAGGCGTTGGTGCCGGTCATTGTTTTGCCTCTGTGCCCCAATAGCGAAAGCCGTCTTTTTCTTATGCTATATGCATCATTTCCCGGGTCGAATCAATGCACTCCTCGTCCATGCTCCATTTGGTTCCCGTGGCCAAGTCGACCGAATGCGTGCGACCTCGCTCCCCGTTCGCCTCATTCGGCTGCCGCGGGCTTCAGACGGGGCAGGACCTCCTTGCCGAAAAGGCGAATGGTTTCGAGGTTGTCCTCCTCGCTTGCACCGACCACTTCCAGCAGTGGCAGGTTCAATCCGGAATCGACGAGCTCCTGGGTGATTTCCAGGCACTCCTCCGGTGTCCCGGAGATGACCGTGAAGCGGCGCTGCATCTCGTCGGTGACCAGGTGCGCCACCTTGTCCTGCGTTCCGTCGGCTATTGCCTTGCGAAAGGGATCCCAGGACGAGTCGGGCAATCCCGACCCGGCCAGTAT
>JAGPES010000169.1 GCA_018057015.1 Pseudomonadales bacterium
CACGGGCTGCACGAGCGGCACTGCCTGCGGCGCGGGCACGGCGAGCACCACGCGATCGAACCGCTGCGCGATCGGACCGTGCTCCGCGGCATCGAGGCGCCAGCCTGCCGGCTCAGGCGTGATGGCCGTGATCGTCGTCTGCAAGGCGAGCGGCAATCCCGCGGCCAGCAGGCGCGCGGGCGCCGTCATGCGCGGCGTGCCCACAAAGCGCTGCAGTGCAGCATCGGGCACACGCGAGCCAGGCGGCTCCCCCAGCACCGCCAGCCGCGCCGGCCACGGCGCCGCGGCACCGGCCGCCTGCCAGCGCGCCACTTCGGCGCGGAACTCCGGGCTGCGCGCGGTGAAGTACTGCGCGCCGTGGTCGCACTGCCAGTCCTCGCCGCGGCGCGTGCTCATGCGCCCCGCGGGGCCGCGACTCTTGTCGAAAACGCTCACCGCGCAACCGTGCCGTGCGAGCTGCGTGGCGCAGGACAGCCCGGCGATGCCGGCGCCGATGATGGCAACACGTGGTGGGGGTTTCATGGACAAACGGCCTCGGAGCGCAAGTTCAGCGAGTACGCCTGTGCCCGGCGCACCGGATCAGCGGCGCCGCGCCGCCGACCGTCGCGCGCAGGGCGCGCTCCCACCGCGCAAAGGCGCAGCGCGGATCTAGGGTGAATACCAGATCGGCGAGCTATAGGCGCGCTCCTGCGTGGTCATCGGCACCGAGTCCGGCATGTCGACGCCGAAGAATTTGCGGTCGTAGGCCGTCCAGCGCGGCGTGGGAATCTCGATCACGCGCACGTACCAGAACGCGCGCTCGGCGGGATCGAAATCCGGGTCGGTCCACACGGTCGACAGTTCGGCCGCGCCGATGCTGTTGCTCCAGTTCGCGTTCCTCACGTCGACGGTGTTGCCCACGGCAGGGAGCCTGCCGTCGCGCCCGGGCTTGCGCTCCCCGGACCACGCCACGTCGTGCACCCGTTCGTGCGTTTCGCCCTTAGCGTCCAGCCAGCCCTTGACGATCTGGATGCGATCCAGCCTGCCGCTCAGCGCATCGCGCGCCGCCGCCACCAGGAAGGTCGGCGCCTTGTCCCCCGGTGCCGCGGGCAGGTCGCTGCCCATCGGCACGCCACGCGCGTAGCCCGTGGCGGCCAGGTCCGGTGCGCTCGCGTCGGCGGCAGCGAAGTCGTAGCCGCCGAAGAAGCGCAGCGCGATGCGCGGCCCGGTGGTCGCGTAGACCTCGCGCCGCTGCATCGCCTCGAAGATCGCCGCGCGCGTGTTCTCGCGCGCCCACACCGCCATGTAGCCCGAGGCTGCCATATCCGATTCGCGAAAGGTCAATTCCGGCAGCGTGGGATTGTCGAACAGGCTCTCGTGCCAGCGTCCGGGGGCGGGCTCGCCCTTGGTGCTCTTGCCCCAGAAATTGTTCTCCTCGGCCGCCGCGAAGCCGGTGTGCGCGTCGGTGCTGCCGATCAGGCCGAACTTGAAGGGGTTCACTCCCAGCGCGGCGTCCTGTGCCAGGCCGATGCGCAGCGCCGAGCGCGCGTACTGGTAGGGCTGCATCGCCGGCGTCTGCGGCGTCATGCCGCCGAGGTTGATCCGGTCCCAGATCTCGTAGCCGGCAAACTCGTCCTCGGGGGAATTGAGCGGGTGCGTCTCCGAGTCGCCCTTGTACTGCGTGACTTCCATCACCGGCTCCCAGCGGCTGCGCCGTTCGGCATAGTCGCGGTCGAAGGGCTGGCCGTCGAAGTCGCGCGGCGCGAACATCAGGCCGCCGCTCACGTTGGAGTTGTGCGGGATCGCGAGCGCCCGGCCGCCGGTCTGGCGCTCGTAGTCCGCGAGATAGGCCCAGAGCTTTTCCGGGTCGCTGCTGTCGATGGAACTGAAGGGCACGGTCTTGCCGGCCTTGTCGGCGCCGTCGGCGAAGACCACCACGCGGTGCAGGTTGTCGCCGTTGGGCATCGAGGTCCACTCGTAGCCCACGATCGCCGTGAAGCGACCGGGCTCGTTGAAGCGCTCGGCGTTGGCCACCACCTCCTGCCACGTCGAGTTCTTGAACTCGGCGCTGCCGATCACGTCCTTGTTCGCGAAGTTGGCCGCGCCCCACTCCATCAGCATCTGCGCGTTGGCGCGCCCGCCCTTGGCGACGATTTCCGCCCAGCGCTTGCCGGTCTCGGTGGCGAGTAGGTTCGGGTCCCCGGCGCGCAGGTGCGGAAACAGGCCGAGATATTCGCTGTGGTCGGCAACCACCAGGAAGTCGAGCGGCCGCGCGAGCCTGAGCGGCATGCCATTGTGCGCCGTCACGGTCTCGCCGCGCGCGAAGCGGTAGGCGTCCTGGGGTCCGACGTCGCGATTGCCGAAGCTGCCCGCGTCGGCCGACATGTTGGTGTGCAGGTGCGTGTCGCCCCAGAGCAGGCGTTCCGGGAAGCTGCGCCCGGCATAGGGCGAGTAGCTCGGTTCGGAGGCCAGGACGGCAGCCCCCGCCGAGCACGCGAGCGCCAGCGCCGCGAGACGCGCGATATTCCTGCTCATGTCGAACTCCTGCAGCGTGTCATGCGTTCTTGACGATCGTCACCGGCACCGTGGCGAGCTTGATCACCTCGGTCGCCACCGAGCCCATCACCGCGTGGCGCAGGCCGGTGCGCCCGTGCGTGCCGATCACGATCAGGTCGAAGTTCATCTCGGCAGCGTAGCGCGTGACTGTCTGCGCGATGTGGCCCACCGCGACATGGGTGGTGCAGGGCTGGCCGACCGCCTCGAGCGCGGCGCTCGCGCCCTTCAACTGCGCAAGACCCTCGTCACGGTAGTACTCCTCGATCGACTCGCGCGCGATGAACTGGCGCACGTGTCCGGATTCCAGCGGCATCTGCACGTTCAGCAGGTGCGACTCGATGTCGCAGCCGGCCTCGCGCAGGCGCAGCACGTGCGCCACCGCGCGCAGGGAATACTCGGACCCGTCGACGGCTACCAGGATGCGCAGGCTCATGTCGTTACTCTCCGCGGCTTCAGGCATTGCGATCACGGGGCGGTTCGAGCGGGATCTCGCGGATCGGCGGCAACCCGACCGGCTTGACCCGCCGTCCCAGCCAGGTGCCGAGCGCCACCACGAAGAGTGCGCCCGCCGCTGCGCTCGCGTAATGCAGCCAGCCCGGCGCGCCCTCGAGATACGGCTTGACCGTCACGTCGGTGACCAGCATCTCGCCGGCGATCCAGCCGAGCAGTGCCGCACCCAGCGTGATCACCACCGGGAAGCGGTCCATCAGGCGCAGCACAAACTGGCTGCCCCAGACGATGATCGGGATGCTGACCAGGATGCCGAACACCACCAGCGCCATGTTGCCCTTGGCGGCACCCGCCACGGCGATCACGTTGTCGAGGCTCATCACGGCATCGGCCACGATGATCGTCTTGATCGCGCCCATCAGCGTGGTGCTGCCCGCCACGCTGGCGTGCCCGTCCTGGTCCTCGTCCTCCGGACGCAGCAGCTTCACGCCGATCCAGAACAGCAGCAACGCACCCACCACCTTCAGCAGGGGCAGCGCCAGCAGCTGCAGCGCGAAGAAGATCAGCACCACGCGCAGCCCGATCGCGCCGGCCACGCCCCAGAAGATGCCCTTGCGACGCTGCTCCTCGGGGAGCTTGCGGCAGGCGAGCGCGATCACGACGGCATTGTCGCCGCCGAGCAGGATGTCGATCAGGATGATCTGGCCTACCGACAGCCAGAACGTGGGGTCGAACAGCAATTCCGGCATCTGGAGCCCGTCACGCGCTTGGGTGAACCGGCACCGCTGGCGCCGGGAAGCGCGGAGGATAGAGTGACTCGAGGAGCAAGTCCACCGCGCTCGCGCGCGCCTGCGGCTGCTGACTGACCCGGGCAACGGGCTTTCAGTCGGCACCCTGCCCAGCGCGCCGCCGCCACTCGTCCGGCGTCTCGCCGGTCCACTCGATGAAGGCGCGGCGGAAGGCGCGCACGTCGCTGAAACCGAGGCGCTGCGCGACATCGCTGACCTTCAGTCGCGCTGATGGATGCAGCAATTCCAGCGCGAGCCGCAGCCGTAGCCGCTGCTTGATCTCCTCCAGCGTCAGCCCTTCCTCGCGCAGGCGACGCTGGAAGGTGGCCCGGCTCAGGTTGAAGAAACTGGCGAACTGCTCCACGGTAGGGATGCCCTGCCCGCGAGCCAGCTGCGTCACGATGATGTGCTCGACCGCCTCGCCGAAGCCGCCGTCGGCGCCGGTCGCGTCGCGCAGGTGATCGAAGGGCAGCACGCTGAGACGTTCCACCAGGCGCTGATAGCTGCGCACCACGGGCTTGTCGAGGCAGCGCGCCGGAAAGCTGAAATGGTTGTCGGGCTCGCCGAAGCGTATCGGCTGCTGGAAGAAACGCTCCAGCATGGCGCGGTCGGCCTGCGCCTCGGAATACACGCCGTAGCCATCGATCCGGATGGGCTCGCCTATCAGCCACGAGAACAGGCGGTGGTAGAAACTGAGACCACTCAAGTCAGTCAGCAGTCCGCTGGCGCTGTGGCGAAGGCGCTGCGTGGCCATGTGGAATGTCGCCTCGCCAGCCTTCACGTCGAGCGAGAGGTCCGCGGCGCGGTGGTCGAGCATGGCGCAGAAGCGCCGCGCGCGCTCGATCACCTCGGCGAGCGTCGCGCAGGTGATCACGCAGTAGCACAGCATGTCGACCTCGTCCTTGCTCATCGGCGGCAGGTTGCGCTCGCGATTGGCGTGCACCGACAACACCGTGATGCACTCGCGGTAGAGCTGGATGAACTGGGCATCTGCGAGCAGCTGCACGCGACCCTGCTGCAGGTCGGCGAGCGTGAACGGCAGACCGATTCGGCCGAGCAGTCGCGCGGGATCGTCGCCGGTCGTGGCGATCTCCTGCAGCAGCGTCAGCGCGAATTGGGCCGGCACGCCCTGCGGTGCGGAACGCGGTGGCTGCGCTCCCATTGCTCTCCTCCTGAAACCGTATGAACGTGAACTCGCACAGTGGCGCCGACCCGGCACGCCGAGGGGCTCTCTCTGCCGCGCGCGGTCGCCGCCTGGCACGTCCCTGTGCAGCGGCTACGCGTGTTGCCGAAATCGCTCCCGGCGATTTCGGCAACCACATGTCCGCTCGCGGCAGAGAGAGCTCCTCGGCACGCCTCGCGCTGGAGCCAACTTAAACGATTTGAGCTTTTATGTCCCCCTGTTGGATTTTGGCGGCCTCGCTTGCCGGCTCCCTGCGCGCATAATGCCCCCCATGCGCCGCGTCCCCCCGCGCGCGGCGCCGCGAACAAACAGCCAACGAGGATAACCAACGATGCGAATTCCCAAGCGCGAAGTCCGCTACGGCGGCGCGATGATCGACCAGAAGGAGATCGAAGCGGTCGTCAAGGTCATGCAGAACGGCATGTCGGTTGGCGAGAACGTCCAGACCTTCGAGAAGCGCTGTGCGAAGCTACTCGGCAAGGATTACGGCGTGATGGTGAACTCGGGCAGCTCGGCGCTGCTGCTCGCGATCCGCCTGCTCGACCTGCCACCGGGCTCCGAGATCATCACCCCGACGCTCACGTTCGGCACCGACATCTCCTCGATCGTGATGAACGGCCACGTTCCCGTGCTGGTCGACGTCGAGCCCGACACCTACCAGATCGACATCGACAAGATCGAGCGCAACATCACGCCGCTGACCAAGGCGATGCTGATCCCGAGCCTGGTCGGCGGCATGCCCGACTGGGACCGCCTGCGCGCGATCGCCGACAGGCACGGCCTGAAGATCATCGAGGACAGCTGCGATACGCTCGGCGGCCACTACCGCGGCCGCCCGGCGGGCGAGCGCTCGGACATCAGCGTGACCAGCTTCTCGATCTTCCACATCATCACCTGCCTCGGCAACGGCGGCCTGGTGGCCGTCAACGACCCGACGCTGTGGGACCGCGCGCTGATGCTGCGCGCGTGGGGCCGCTCCTCGGAGAAGTTCATGCACGGCACGCGCCAGGGCGACAGCGACGGCCGCTTCCTCGAGGACCTCGGCGACATCGAATACGACGCGATGTTCATTTTCGAGGAGCTCGGCTACGGCTTCATCCCGAACGAGGCCGGTGCGGCCTTCGGCCACGAACAGCTGAACAAGCTCGATATGTTCACGCAGCTGCGCCAGGAGCGTTTCGACCTGCACGGCGCCTACATGGACAGGCATGCCGACGTGTTCATCAAGGCGAAGGTGCATCCGGACGTGTTCACGACCTGGATCTGCTATCCGGTGCAGCTGCGTCCCGAGCTAGGCTGGAGCCGCCGCGCGCTGCAGATGCACCTGGAGGACAACGGCATCTTCACGCGCGTGATCTTCTCCGGGCACGTCGCGCTGCAGCCGATGATGCACAAGGTGAAGTACCGCGTGGACCCCGCAGGTTGCCCGAACGCCGAGCGCGTGATGCGCCACGGCCTGATGCTGCCCTGCCACCCGACGATGACGCTCGAGGACTGCCAGTACCTGTACCAGACGCTCGATGACTTCATCGCGATGCAGCGCGCGTAAGCTGGGGGAGAACTCGTATGAAAGTGGAAGTCATGCTCGATGTCTGTCAGGGCCACGCCCGCTGCCAGGACCGCTGCCCCGAGGTGTTCGGCACCGACGAGACCGAAGGCAAGTGCGTGATCCTGATGCCCGAGGTGCCCGCGCACCTGCGGGACAAGGCGCGACTGGCGGTGAAGAACTGTCCGGAAGGCGCGCTGCTCATCGTCGGCGATTGAAGTACCGGCGCGCCTCGTAGCGCAAATCCCGTGGAGGAAAGATCATGACCGCACACCGCTACTTCCCCGCGCCGCCCGATCACGTGCCGCCGCACCTGATACACGAATTCGACATCTACCGCTTCGCGCCCGGCGTGAACGATCCGCTCGAGCAATGGGGCAACCTGCTGGCAAGCGACGCGCCGCGCATCTTCTACACGCACCACAACGGCGGCCACTGGGTGTTCCTGGACTACGA
>JAGPES010000170.1 GCA_018057015.1 Pseudomonadales bacterium
GTCGGCGGCGAACTGCACCGTGCCGCCGGGCTGGACGTTGGCGGTGGCGGGACCCACGGTGACAGCAATGGTGAAGCAGCGGTTCGCGAGGATCTCCTCGCGGGCGTCCGGATCCCCTTCATAGAGGTGCGACCACGCGTACCAGCACAGGATGTCCAGGTCCGTGGCGTTGTTCTCGTCGAGCTCCAGGCGCTCGGTGCCGACCTCCAGCTGCAACGTCGTCAGTGTCGGCATGCCGAAGCGGCTGGAGCCGGTGCGGTCGAGGTCGAAGGACTCGGAGCGGGGGCCGCCGGTGTAGCCGTCGCCGTTCAGGTCATGGACGCTGTAGTCGCGCTCGGCGGGATTCACCTCGTCCACGTAGGCCGGCGCCTCGTAGAAACGCTCCACGTAGAGTTGCAGGTCCCCTTCGTCGAAGCCGCCGTCGTTGTCCACGTCAAGCACGGTCCGGCGGACGTCCCAGGTGGCGGGGTCCGGCGCGCCGACGGGATCCAGCGAGAGCACTGTCGCGTAGGCGTCGATGACGGACTCCGCTCCCCGGGTGTTGGCGAGGATGGCGCCGATGGTGTCGGCCACCGGGCCGTTGCGCAGTTCCGGCGAGATCCGCCACAGGTAGCTCGCGAGTCCCGCCACCTGCGGCGCCGCGACACTGGTGCCCGCGTCGAACTCGTCCGGCTCCATCATGGGCACGGTGCCCACCGCCGCCAGGTCCGCCCCGACTTCCGAATAATCAGCCCGCAGGTTCTGGTTCGGGTCCACGGCGCCCACGATGAGGATGTTGCCCGGCGCGTCGGCTCCCCTGAGCGCGAGCTGGCTGAGGAGATCGTCGAGACGCGGCCGGTCCTGCGGCTCCATGGTGAGCGAGGGGAAGCAGGGACCCGGCGGGCACGCCACGGTGGGCTCCCAGAGTTGCGCATTGGTGGCGAAACTGAAGTCGGCATCGGCCCGGGACGCCACGGTGGTGGCGTAGTTCCATGGCGCGAGGCGCGCCCCGGGGTAGATCGCGCCCACGGGCTTTTCGTGCTCGTTGCCCGCGGAGGTGGTGAGCAGCAGGCGATCCTCCAGTTCCCGCGCCAACCAGCGCATGTGCGCGCCGGTGAGTGCGCGGTCCACGGCACGGGCGATGCGCAGGTTCGCGGGCGTGCACGGATCGCCGCAGGTGTCGAAGCCGAGCGAGGTGTTCACCACCGTCTTGCCGCTGGCCGGAATCGCCTGCTGGATCGCAAGGTTCTCCGCCTCGTACGTCAGCCCCGCCACGTTGACGGCCTTGATCGTCAGGCAGCCCGGGAAGGGATTCGCGCCGGTCGGTACGGCGTCGTCGATCGCGGCGGCCAGCGTGCCGAGCATTTCGTAGCCGTGGTACTGGAATCCCGCGGGCGGCTCGCCGGTGCTGCCGAGGAATTGCACGCCCGGCACCTCCTTATCGAAGTCCTGGTACACGCTGGAGTCCGGCACGGGCCGGCGGAAAAAGTCCGCCACGACGACGGTGACCGGATCCGCGCAATCGCCCTGCAGGGCCTTGGTGTTCCATGCCGCGGGGAAGCGTGCGTCGTTCAGGTGGTCCATGACGAGGGTGCCGTTGGCCGGCGGCGGCGCAAGGTTCGCCACCGCCTCTCGGCCGGACACCGCGAGCAGGATGCCGGGGCGGGACTGGAAGTCGTCGGCGAGCGCGTCCAGCGCGAGGAGGTCGGCCTGGCGCGGCACCGCCACCACGAGGAAGGGCTGTCCCGGCTGCATGCCCGCAATGCGCCCGTTGATGGCCGACAGCGCCGCGTTGACCTGTCCCACGGTGGCTTCGGCGTCGAAGGCGGCGTCCAGGCGCGTCAGGATGACGCCGTTGACGATATCCCCCGTTTCGGCCGCAACCGGCGCCAGCGAGGTGAGCGCCGCCAGCGCGAACTCGTCCGCCGCGCCCTGCAGCAGCACGCCCGGCACCTCCGGGCGCAGGTCGGCATCGATGCGGAAATACACCCGCTGCTGGTCGCTCTGGGTGAACAGCGCGACCAGGTCGCCGTTGGGCTGTGCGTTGCCCATGGCATCCGTCGCGCTGGGCTGGACCCCGGACCAGTCCCCGACATTGCCATCGAGGATCACCGTCGCGGCCCAGACCAATGCGCCGACGGCCGAGCCCAGCACCACGGCGAAGAGCATCCCGAGTGCATCGCCACGGCGTACGGTGCGCGCGGCAAGCACGCCCAGCAGTAACGCCAGCAACAACAGGGCCCACGGGGAAAGCAGCGGAATCACCTGTGGAGTCGCGCTCCCCGGGGACGCGAACGAAACGATCGGCAGCGAACCGCCCTCCGGCCCGACGATGGCGTCGCCTGCGCCACCATCGCCGCTCACCCGGACTGCCGCGGCCGCACTCGTCGCCGGCCCCAGCGCTGCCCGTGGCACGTAGGTTTCGATCACGGTCGACCCCAGCGTGCCGTTGCCGAAGCCCACCGGCCAGCCGCCGGCGTCCACCGGCAGCGGCGCACCGAGCACCGCCGCGGTGCAGACACGGCGCGCCACGCCCGCGACGGATCCGCCGCCCGTGCCCGTGACCACCGTGGTGACCAGTGCCTGCTCTATCCCGCCAACGCTGCCCTTCGGCGTGGAAATCGTGCAACCGGTCTGCGCGTTCAGGTCGAGGTCGAGCAGCACCTCGTAGGTCGTGGTTGCTCCTCGCGCCACGGACGCGAGCAGCAGCAACGCCAGGATGGCAAACAGTCGCCGCGCGCAAGGTTGGATCGATGGTCGCGCCGGGCTGCTTGCGCGCGGTGTCGTTCGCACAACATGTGGCGTCGCGCGGCCGGTCACGAGCGGCGGGAGATCAAGGCGTGAGGTCTTCTTCTTGTGCATGGCCCGCTCCCGTTTGAACGTGCTGAAGCCATTGCCCGCCGACGCATCGGCACCGAACGGGTACCCACCTTGGCAACCGCATGCTGCGCCGAAAATCCCGGGGGTGCAACACGCACGGATCGGGCCGTTGCCGACGCGAAGTGAAAGCCTCACGCCGCAGGTTCCTGCACGACCCGGACAGCGGGGTCCCGGAAAGCGGGGTTTTTCTTTGGAAGCGGATTGCCTATGCTCTCGGCGGGATCGGCGCGCTACCCGCGTCGGCCAGCAGCGAACACGACATGAGCCCGGAAGACCATGAATGGCAGGACCTGCTGGCGCAGGCCCGGACCCTCTGCGACGATCCGTACTTTCGCGAAGTGGTGTGGCTGCACTGCGGCCACCTGGCGCCGGGCGTCACCGCCACGCAGCTCGACACCGCCATCCACGTCGGCGACCAGATGCTGCTGCACTCGCTGCGCCACCATCGCGATGCCAACGCCTCGTTCGCGCAGTATTTCAATGTCGCGCTGCAGCAGTACAACGCGGCGCAGCAGGTGTTGCGCGCACTGTTCCCGGGCGCCACCGACCGTATCGACGTGCTCGATTTCGCCTGCGGTTACGGCCGCTTGCTGCGCTTCCTGTCGCTCGCCATGCCCCGGCAGCACCTGTACGCGTCCGAGATCCAGGCGGACGCGCTGCAATACGTGCGCGAGAGTTTTGGCGTGCAGGGCATCGCCTCGCACGGCAGCCCGGACGAATTCCGGCCGGGGCGCAGCTTCGACCTGATCTGGGTGGCGTCGCTGTTCTCGCACTTGCCCGAGCGGCTGTTCGAGGCCTGGCTGCGGCGCCTGGTCGACTGCCTCGCCCCGGATGGCGTGCTCTGTTTCAGCGTGCACGACGCCTGCCTCGTGCCCGAGGGGCACGTGTTCCCCGACAGCGGCTTCCTGTTCTGGCCGCAGAGCGAAAACGACGACCTCGACACCAGCCTCTACGGCACCACCTACGTGTGCGAAAACTACGTAACCGGGGTCATTGCCCGGGTGTGCGGCGCGGATCGACCGTGGTTCCGCATCCCGCGCGGCCTGGCCCACGAGCAGGACCTCTACCTCGTGGCCGCGCGGCCCGGTCGCGACCTGTCGGTGCTGCGCAATTTCCGCCGCGGCCCCTGGGGCTGGGCCGACGAACGCGAGCTGTCGCCATCGGGCGAAGTGCACGTGCGCGGCTGGGCGGCATCGCTGGACGACGGACCGCTGGACGCCGTCGAGATCAGCGTGGACGGCGTGTTGCACCGCTGCCCCACCGGCCTTGCGCGCGAGGACGTGGCCCGCGTGCTCGCCGACCCGCGGCTCGCCAGCGCCGGCTGGGAGTTCCGTCACGTGCCGCCGCCGGGCGAAGGACCGCTGCGCGTCGTGGTCAGCGCGCGCACGCCGCAGAACGAGCGCGCCCTGATCTACACCGGTCGTTTCGAGCGCCCGCCGGCGCTGCGCGCGACCACGCCCGCAACTCCCCGCCGCGGCCTGCTGAAGCGCATGGCGGGCTGGTTGCGGCAGGGCTGAGCGCGCGTCCGGTTAGCCGGAAGCCGTTTTGCGACGCCGTCCATTGTCTGGGTGTCGCCCGGGCTGTCGAACCGAGGAGGAGTGCTGCCGATGCCATTCGACGTGAAACCGCTGCCCGGCGGCATCGGGACGGAAGTTCTGGGGCTGGAGCCCGGGGGCCACGTCGGGGCGGACACCGCCGCCGCGCTGCGCCGGCTGTGGCTGGACGCCGGCATCGTGCTGTTTCGCGGCATCGGCACCTCGCCGGAGGCGCTGCTCGCGCTGAGCCGCTGTTTCGGCGAGCTGGAGATCCACCCGATCGAGCGCTTTCGCCTCGCGGGCTACCCGGAGCTGATCCTGCTCACCAACAAGGACGGCCCCACCGGCCCGGTCTACGACTTCGACGGCGAGCACATCCACGGCCGCATCCCGTGGCACACCGACCTTGCCTTCACCACGACGCCCAACGCGGGCGCGCTGCTGCGCATGGTGCAGAAGACCGCCAACGGCGGCGAGACCGGCTGGCTGGACACGGCCCGCGCCTGGGACGAGCTGGACCAGGCCACGAAGCAGCGCATCGAGGGCCTGGAGGCGGTCTATCACTTCAGCGGCGACCTCGAGGAGATGCGCTTCAACAAGCCCGGCGGCGTGCGCCTGAACCCCAGTCGCAGCGACTACCCGCATTTCCCGCCGGTCGCGCACCCGCTGGTGTGGATTCATCCGGAGACAGGCCGCAGGGTGCTGAACGTGAGCACGCTGAACATCCGCGGTATCGTCGGGCTGGAGCCGGAGGAAGGCGACGCGCTGATCGGGCAACTCATCGCGCACGCGCTGCAGCCGCACCTGCAGTACGTGCACGAGTGGGAGAACGACGACATCATGCTGTGGGACAACCGGCGCACGATGCACTGCGCGTTCGGTCACCCGGTGGAGCAGGTCCGCATCGTGCAGCGCAGCACGATCCGCGGCACCGTCGCGATGGGACGGCTCCTCCAGGACGCGCAGGGGTGACGCCGGCATGATCGACTACGACCTGGTCATCCGCGGCGGCACGCTGATCGACGGCACGGGCGTTGAGCCGTATCGCGCCGATATCGGGGTGCGCGGCGGCCTCATCGCCGACGTCGGGCCGCGACTCGGGCGCGCACGCGAGGAAATCGACGCCGCGCGACTGCTGGTGACGCCCGGCTTCGTCGACATCCACACCCACTACGACGGCCAGGTCACGTGGGAAAACCGCCTGGTGCCGTCCTCCGCGCACGGCGTGACCACCGCGATCATGGGCAACTGCGGCGTCGGCTTCGCGCCGTGCCGGCCCGAGCATCGCGAGCTGCTGATCCGCCTGATGGAGGGCGTGGAGGACATCCCGTTCCCGGTGCTGACCCGGGGCCTGCCGTGGACCTGGGAGAGCTTCCCGCAGTACCTCGACCTGCTGGCCTCGCGCCACTACGACATGGACATCGCCTGCTACCTGCCACACGCCGCGTTGCGCGTCTTCGTGATGGGGCAGCGCGGCGCGGACCGCGAGCCTGCCACCGCGGCCGACATCGCGCGCATGTGCGAGCTGCTCGGCGAGGCGCTCGACGCCGGCGCGATGGGCGTCGCCACCTCGCGCACGCTGTTCCACCGCTCCAGCGACGGCAAGCCGATCCCGACGCTGGAGGCCAGCGACGAGGAACTCATGGCGCTGGCGGACACGCTGCGCGCAAAGGGCACGGGCGTGTTCCAGATCGTGGAGGACCTGCACGAACCCGGCGCGAGCCTGGCGCACATGCGCCGCGTCGCCGAGCGCGCCGGGCGCCCGCTCACGTTCTCGATCGGCACCGGCAATGCGGGCCCGTGGAACTGGCCGCGCCTGCTGGAGGAACTGGGCGCGGCCAACGCCGGCGGCGTCACGATGAAGGCGCAGCTGCTGCCGCGCGCCATCGGCATGATGCTGGGCCACGAGCTGACGCTGAACCCCTTCTATTCCACCGCGACCTATGCCGAACTGGCCCGGCTGCCGCTCGCGGAGCGGCTGCGCGAACTGCGCCGCCCCGAGGTGCGCGCGCGCATCCTGGCCGAACCGCCGGCGACGGATCCGGCGCTGGTGCTGGGACGCATGGTGCGCGACTTCGAGCACATGTTCCTGCTGGGCGACCCGCCCGACTACGAGCAGCCGCGCGCGCCCGGCGCGCGGGCTGCAGCGCCGGGGAGCTCGCCTACGACCTGATGCTGGAAGGCGAGGGCCGCGCCGCGCTCTATCTCGCGATGGCCAACTACGCCGAGGGCAAGCTCGATGCGCTGGGCACCATGCTGCGCCATCCCGACGTGCTGCCGGGGCTGGGCGACGGCGGCGCGCACTGCGCCACGATCTGCGACGGCAGCTACTCGACGTTCACGCTGATGCACTGGGGGCGCGACCGCGCCGAGGGGCGCCTGCCGCTGCCGCGGCTGGTGCACGGGCTCTGCCGCGCCACGGCGCTCACGATGGGACTGCGCGATCGCGGTCTGCTGGCGCCGGGCCACAAGGCGGACATCAACGTGATCGACTTCGAGCGGCTCGCGCTGCACCCGCCGCAGCTGGCGCACGACCTGCCCGGCGGCGGGCGCCGCCTGGTGC
>JAGPES010000171.1 GCA_018057015.1 Pseudomonadales bacterium
TGAACTTGTTATGGGAAGCGGGCACTGGCGCGCGTCGACGTGGCGCGCCAGGGTCGATCAGGAGAGTACCCAGTGCGGTGCGCGAATGCAATCGAGCGCGATGGTAATCGCGGCACGTCGTCTCAGAGCCGCGCGATCACCTCGTCCCCGACGCGCGCGATCTGCCCGAGGAGGTCGTGGCGCGGGTCGGGGATCATGCGTGCCACCACGCGGTGCACGCCCTCGTCGCGCAGCGCGCGGATGCGGTCGATGCCCAGTTCGGGCCGCCACATCGCGGTGATCTCGATTTCGGCGTAATCTCGGCCGAGGGCGCTGCAGGCGTCTTTCAATTGCGTGAGCATCGGCGCGAGGTCGCCGGCGGATTCGCAGGGCGCGTACCACCCGGTGCCGTATTTCGCGATCCGCTCGAAGGCCTTGCCCTTGCTGCCGCCGATGATCACGGGAAACGGGGTCTGCACCGGCAGCGGGTAGCTCTTGAAACCGCTCCAGTCCAGGAACTCGCTCGCGTGCTCGACGAGCCCTCCCGACCACACCTTCTTCATCGCCGAAATGTAATCGTCGAAGCGCGCACCGCGATGCTCGAAGGGCACGCCCATCGCGCGGAACTCCTCGGCGAGCCAGCCGATGCCGACCCCCAGCATGAAGCGTCCGCCCGAAACCAGGTCGAGGCTTGCCGCCTGCTTCGCCAGCAGCAGCGGGTTGCTCTGCGGCAGGATGTTCACGCCAGTGCCCAGGCGCAGGCGCGTGGTGTGCGCCGCGACGGTCGCCAGCGCGATCAGCGGATCGATGAAATTCACCTCGGGCGCTACGCCCATCTTGCCCGAACCGGAGTAGGGGTAACGCGAGTCGTACGCGGCGGGCACCACCACGTGCTCGAAGGTCCAGGCCGATTCGAAGCCCGCCGCCTCGGCGGCCTGCGCCACCGCCACGAACTGATCGACCGCGGTGTAGCCCACGTTGACGGGGATGATGCCGATCTTCATGCGCGGGCTCCTCTATTGCGCGATTACTTGCCTTCCTGCTCCACCCATTCCCAGCGCACGGGTTCGCCGAAGTCGTCGTAGACCGCCTTGCGCACGAAGCGCGGGCCCTTGCCGGCGGGCTTGTCCTTGGGCTTGCGGCGCCTCGCCTCGATGGCTGCGACCACCTCGGGCACGTAGGTGCGTTCCTCCTTGGGCCGCGGCGTGAAGGCATGGAAGCGGCCCGCCGGCCCGTGCGCCTGGTCGCGCCCGCTGATGCCGCGCGCGACTTCCGCCACGGCGCCGCCGCGGCGCAGGTAATCGCGCACCTGTTCCTCGATCTCGGCGCGCAGGTCGGTCTTGCTCACGGTCGGTTTCACACTCGGATGCGCCGGACGGGCGGCGTCGGGCAGTGGCTCGACCATGGAGCATATGCGCCATGGCGCCGGCAGGCAACCGCGCGGCCCTGTGGGTCGCCATTCATGGCGACCGGTGCGGTCGGGGCCCTGTGGGTCGCCATGAATGGCGACGGGTGCGGTCGGTCAGGCACCGGTCGGCATGAATGCCGACGCCTGCTGGTTACGCCACAGCGCGGCATAGGCGCCGTTGGCGGCGAGCAGTTCCTCGTGGCGGCCCTGTTCGATCACGCGACCGCCGTCGAGCACCACGATGCGGTCGGCGTCGACGACGGTCGACAGCCGGTGCGCGATCACCAGGCTGGTGTGGCCGTGCGCAATCTCGGCGAGTGCCGTGAGAATGATGCGCTCGGCCCTGCTGTCGAGCGAGGAGGTGGCCTCGTCGAACACCAGTATCGGCGGGCGCTTGAGTATGGTGCGCGCGATCGCCACGCGCTGGCGCTCGCCACCGGATAGCTTGAGCCCGCGCTCGCCCACGCGCGTCGCCAGTCCTTGCGGGAGCTGCGCCACGAAATCGGCGAGGTGCGCCATGCGCACGGCCTCCTGCACGTCGGCGTCGCTCGCGCCGGGGCGACCGAAGCGGATGTTCTCGAGCAAGGTGTCGTTGAAGAGCACGGTGTCCTGCGGCACGATGCCGATCGCCGCGCGCAGCGACTGCTGGGTCACCTCGCGGATGTCCTGGCCGTCGATCAGGATCGCGCCGGCGCTCACGTCGTAGAAGCGGAACAGCAGCTTCACCAGGGTGGACTTGCCGGCCCCGCTCGCACCCACCACCGCGAGCTTGGTGCCCGGCTCGATGCAGAGGTTCACGCCGCGCAGGATCTCGCGCTCGGCGTGGTAGCGGAACGCCACGTCGCGGAATTCCACGCGCGCCCCGCCCACCGCGAGCGGGCGGGCGCCAGGTCGGTCGGCGACCCGCGGGCGCACGGCGAGCAGGCCGAACATCTCCTCGATTGCCGCCAGCGAGCCCTTGATCTCGCGGTAGACCATGCCGAGGAAGTTGAGCGGCATGAACAGCTGCATCATGAAGGCGTTGATCAGCACGAAGTCGCCGACGCTCATCTGTGCGCGGCTCACGTCGAAAGCGGCCAGCGCCATGCTGGCGGTCATCGCCAGCGCCACGATCAGTGCCTGCCCGGCATTCAGCGCGAACAGCGTCAGGCGGTTCTTGCGCCGCGCCTCCTCCCACTTGCCCAGCTCGGCGTCGTAGCGCCTGGCCTCGTGCGCCTCGTTGCCGAAGTATTTCACCGTCTCGTAGTTCAGCAGGCTGTCGACGGCGAGGGTGTTGCTGGTCGAGTCCGCGACGTTGGCCGCGCGCACGTAGGTGGTGCGCCACTCGGTGGCGACCACGGAGAACGCGATGTAGGCGAGCACCGATACCAGCGTGATCGCCCCGTAGGCGATGCCGTAGTTCCACGCCAGCAGGCCCGCGACCACGAGGATCTCGAACAGCGTGGGCGCGATGTTGAACACGAAGAAGCGCATCAGGAAGCTGATGCCGTTGGTGCCGCGCTCGATGTCGCGCGCCAGCCCCCCGGTGCGCCGCTCGAGGTGGAAGTCCAGGTCCAGCCCGTGCAGGTGCTCGAAGACGCGCAGCCCCACGCGGCGCATCGCCCGCTCCGTCACCCGGCCGAACAGCGTGTCGCGGATCTCGCCGAACATCACGTTGGCGAAGCGCGCGACGCCGTAGGCGGCGACCAGGCCGAGCGCCGCCCTCAACCAGGCCGCTCCGCCCGTTCCCATGGCGTCCACCGCGTGCTTGAGCAGGAACGGCGCCCAGATGCTGCCCAGCTTCGCGAGCACCAGGCAGCCGAGCGCCAGCGCGATGCGCACGCGGAACTCCATAAGGTATGGCCAGATCATGCGGATCGCGCGCCAGCTGAATCCCGTCGCTTCGTGGTTGGCGAAATGGGTGCGGCGCATGGTCGGGGGGGTGGCTCCGGGCGTTCAGTGTGCCCCCGCATTCTACACAGCGGTCCGCGGGGGCGCCGCGCGCGTAAGCTGTCTTGGTGAACGTGACGACATTCGCGCACAATGGCTGCGCGGACAACGGAGGCCGGCGTGGCAGAATCGGGTGACGGGCGCAGGAAGACATCGGCGGTGCCGGGCGGCAGGCTGTCGCGGCTGGGGCGCATGGCGCGCCTGGCCACCGGCATCGCCGGCGGCATGCTGGCCGAGGGTGGACGCCAGATCGCGCAGGGCAGGATGCCGCGTGCGAGCGCGATGATGCTGACCCCGGCGAACGCGCGGCGCGTGGCCGAGCAGCTGGCGAACCTGCGCGGCGCGGCGATGAAGATGGGGCAGTTGCTGTCGATGGACGCCGGCGACCTGCTGCCGCCGCAGCTTGCCGAGATCCTGGCGCGGCTGCGCTCCGATGCGCAGGCCATGCCGCGGCGCCAGCTCGAGGGCGTGCTGCTCAAGGCCTGGGGCAAGGACTGGCAGCGCCTGTTCGCGGACTTCTCGTGGCACCCGCTGGCGGCGGCCTCGATAGGGCAGGTTCATCGCGCCACCACGCTCGACGGGCGTCAGCTCGCGCTGAAGATACAGTACCCCGGTGTCGCGCGTTCCATTGACAGCGACGTCGACAACGTCGCCGCACTGCTGCGCATCGCGCGGCTGCTGCCCGACAGCATCAACCTCGGCCCCTTGCTGGACGAGGCCAAGCGCCAGCTGAAGGCCGAGGCGGATTACCTGAAGGAGGCCGGGCACCTGCGGCATTTCGGCGAGCTGCTGGCCGACGACGCCGATTTCGTGGTGCCCGGGGTCGACTCCGCGCTGACGCGGCGCGAGGTGCTGGCGATGAGCTACGTCCCGGGCCGGGCGGTCGAGAGCATGGACGTGGCGGCGCAGCCGGTTCGCGACCGCATCGCGGAGTTGCTGTTCCGGCTGCTGTTTCGCGAGATCTTCGAGTTCCGCCTGGTGCAGACCGATCCCAATTTCGCCAACTTCCGCTACCAGGACGCCGGCCAGCGCATCGCGCTGCTGGATTTCGGGGCCACGCGGCGCTACCCCAGGCGCGTGATCGAGGGCTATCGCAAGCTGTTCCGCGGTGCGCTCGAGGGCGACCGCGCCGGGCTGCTGGCGGGCGCGCACGCGATCGGGTATTTTCCCGCGGACATCAAGCCGCGTCACCGCGAGGCGCTGCTCGACCTGCTCGAGCTCGCGAGCGAGCCGTTGACGCACGTGGGCAACTACGATTTTGGCGGCTCGGACCTGCCGCTGCGCCTGCGCGAGGCGGGCATGGTCCTCAGCTTCGAGAAGGGCTACTGGCACGATCCGCCCGCCGATGCGGTCTTCCTGCACCGCAAGCTGGGCGGAATCTACCTGCTGGCCGCGCGGCTCAGGGCGCGCGTGGACCTCGGGCGAATCATCGAATCCCATATCTGAGAGGTGGCAACATGGCGAGGGCGAAGGCCGGTCTGACCGGCAGCGGGATGCGGGTGCTGGTCACCGGTGGCACGGGGTTCGTGGGTTTCCATACCGTGAAGGTACTGCACGAGGCCGGTCACCAGGTGCGACTGCTGGTACGCAGCCCCGACAAGATGCGTCGCGTGCTGGCTCCCTTCGGGCTGGACACGCTGGAACATGTGCACGGTGACATTGCCGACGAGAAGTCGGTGGCGCGCGCGCTCGCGGGCTGCGATGCGGTGGTGCACGCGGCGGCGAACGTGAACATCCACGCCACCGACGCGCTGGAAACCATCCGCACCAACCGCCGCGGCACCGAGCTGGTGATCGGCGGCGCCGTGCAGCGCGGCATCGAGCGCATCGTGCAGGTCTCCAGCAGCACGGCCCTGTTCAATCCCGGACTCGACGTGGTCGACGAGAATTCGCCGCTCGGAACGCAGGGTGTCGGCTACGGGCGCTCCAAGATCGAGTCGGACCTCTACGTGCGCGGGCTGCAGCAGCACGGCGCGCCGGTCTACACCACGTACCCGGGAAGCATCATGGGGCCCGACGATCCCGGACTCAGCGAGGCGATGGCGGGCCTGCGCGTCACGCTGGACGACCTCTGCATCATCACTTCTGCGGGCATCCAGATCATCGACGTGCGCGACCTCGCGCTGGCGCACCTGAAGCTCGTCGAGCGCGGCGGGCCGCCGGCGCGCTACATGATGGGCGGGCAGTTCTTCCGCTGGCCGGAGTTCGCCGACATCCTCGAGTCGTTGGTCGGCGCGCCGCTGCGGCGCGTCCGCGCCCCGAAACGTGCGCTGCAGTTGCTGGGGCGCGTGGGTGACCTGGTGCACCGCTTCAAGCCCTTCGACACCCCGGTCACCTACGAGGCGATCTGGTACGCCACCGAGTGGACGCCCTCGGACGACTCCCTCGTGCAGAAGGAGCTGGGCATCAGGTACCGCGACATCCGCGAGACGCTGGGCGACTCCATCGTGTGGCTGGCCGCCAAGGGCCACCTGAAGCACCCGGAGTTCGCCGACCACATCAGCCGCGAGCGCGCGCGCAGGAGCACATCGCGCGCGGCGGCCAGGGCCGGCGCGAAGCCGGCCAGGAAGGCGGCACGCCGCAAGGCCACGTAGGCGAGGCTTGGGAGTGTGTCGCAAAACCCTGCACGATCTCGAGCGAAGCGCTGTAGGAGCGCGCCATGCGCGCGACATCGCGGCCATGGGCCGCTCCTACACCCGAAATCGCCGTATGCGCAGGGCCGCAAGGCGTTTTGCGACACCCTCTTGGGCCGGACCTGCGCCGACCCTCCGCCGGACATGCGGGCTGATGGCTCAGGCGACCTTGACCTCCACCTTGCGCGGGCGCACCTCGGCGCGCTTGGGGATGTGCAGCGTGAGCACACCGTCCTTGAGCTTCGCGGCGATGGCGTCCGGGTCGAGCTCGCTGCTCAGCGAGAAGCTGCGCCGGTAGAGCTTGCTGCGGATCTCCGCGTGCAGCGCCTGCATGCCCTCGGGCATCGCGATGTCCGCGCTGCCTTCGATCTGCAGCGTGTCCTTGTCGACCTGCACGTTGAGGCGCTCGCTCGAGACCCCGGGCAGGTCCGCAATCAGCGTGATGCCCTCGGCGTCCTCGAACACCTCGACGCGCGGGCGCAGCGCGCTCCCGGGCGCCGTGGCGGGATGCGCGGCGGGGGTTTCCTTGACTGCCTTGCTGTTGCTCATGATCGTTTCCTCCTCTGGTTTCAGGCGACGGGAATCTGGCGCGGGCGCACGGCGGTGCGACGCTTGATGACGAGGTGCAGCACCCCGTCCCTGTAGGTGGCCTCCACGCGCTCGGGATCCACGTCCTCGGGCAGCGTGACGGCGCGACGGAATTCGCCGTCGAAGCGCTCGCGCAGGTACCACGTGCAGTTCGTGCGCGGCTCGACCTTGCGCGTGCCCCCGACGCTGAGCACGTTCTGCTGGATCGAGACGTCGAACTGCCCGGCTTCGAAGCCGGGGGCGTACACGTAGACGTGCACCTCCTCGGGCGTGGCCCCGATATTGATCGCCGGAAAGGCGCCGGCTCGCCCGCTGCGGATGCCCGCCTGCGGCCAGGCACCGAAGAGCTGGTCCACTTCGCGCTGCAGCCGCTCGAACTCGTCGAACAGGCCG